>CAINFN010000189.1 GCA_903848125.1 uncultured Bacteroidota bacterium | reverse complement strand
TTAAAAAAATTAAATTTGAACCGGGGCTAGAAGATAAAGATAAGGTAATGAGAAAGCGAGACTTGCTTGCCATATTTGCTTCTGGATTTTTTATGAACACTTTAAATCCAAGTGTATTTTTATTTTGGTTTGCTTGGACGGCTGCTATAGGAGTGAGTGCCGGCGAAACAAGTAGTCCACTAAATTATAAATTAATTGTTTTTGGCACTTGTTTATTATTTGTATTGTTATCGGATTTAGTGAAAGTAACTTTGGCCGGAGTGCTAAGGCCAAGATTAACTGAAAAAAACATGATTTATATTAATCGACTTTCGGGTTTGATTATTTTAATTTTTAGTGCAGTGCTGTTTTATGGTGCATTGAATTACCAATAAAGCATTTAGAATGGCTTTATTGGTTTGTTTAATTAATAAAATAATTTAAACATAAAATCGTAAATTGCTTAAGTGAATATGAAAACAATAGTATCCTTTTTATTTTGTGTGTTATTGGCCTCCCATGGAATGGCTCAAACTAATTCAAAAGAGAGCCATATTTTAATGTTAAAAGACCATGGTGTGGTGGTGCATTCTTATACCGCTGGAGATTATATTAATTTTGAATTTAGCAATCAACAATGGTTGACTGGATATATTGATTGGATAAAAAACGACTCTATTCAAATTAACCAATTTGCATTACAGTCTATCATTACTGTGTATGGAACCTATGGAGAGGATACTTTGAAACTTGGAAAATTAGCTTTTCATATTAATGAAATAATTGCCTTTCCGAAAGAAAGGGGACATTTTAATAGTGTTTTTACAAATGGGCTTTTTTTGAAAACTGCCGGGATTGGTTATATTGGACTTAATGTTATTAATTCTTTATCCAATAAAGACCCGCTTTTTGCAAAAGACAATCTTTCAAAACTATTAGGCGGCGCATTATCATGGGTAAGTGGCGTATTGGTACATAAATCTAATCCAAATTATAGGCCCATTGGAAAAAGATATACTGTAGAAACATTATAAATTGTCGTTTGTGTTAAAAAAATTACGACGTCTTGTTTTTTATTTATTTCTAAGCTCTCTAATCTATGTGTTCATCACAAAGTTCTTTGAGCCGCCTATTACAATCACACAATTTACAAACGCATTTGGTTTAGGTTTAAAAAGAGATTATGTTTCTTGGAATGAGTTGTCTTATAATATTAAGTTAGCAGCCATTGCAAGTGAAGATCAGTCCTTTACCGATCACATGGGTTTTGATTGGGATGCCATTGAAAAAAGTTTACACCCTAAGAAAAAGAAAAAATCAAAAATTCCAATAGGGGGTGGTGCTAGTACCATTACCCAACAAACTGCAAAAAATGTTTTTTTGTGGCAAGGCGCAGGAATAAGCAGGTATATAAGAAAGCTCCCTGAAATATATTTTACCTTTTTAATCGAATTTGTTTGGGGAAAGAAAAGAATTTTAGAGGTGTATTTAAATGTGATAGAAACAGGGCCGGGTTGCTTTGGAATGGAGGCTGCTGCACGATATTATTTTCATAAATCAGCCAAAAAATTAACAAGAGACGAAGCCGCAATGATTATTGCTGGACTACCCAATCCGAAAAAATTTACAGCCAATCCTATGACGAGCAGGGTTGCCTGGCGCTATCCTCAAATTTTAAGAGAGATGAATAATATAGAAACAGACGAGGATATAGTCGCCTTGCTAAAAAATTAATCTAACGCCGCGTCTATTAATTGAATGGCATTGTTACGTCTATTTTCATCTAGACCATTAACAATGCCCCAGGGTGTGTTTTGATTTATTAAAAGATCCTTATAAATAGAAAATAATTCTTGTCTTGGTTTTTCATCTGGATATTCCCTCATTTCGTCTGGAGCCCATGGTAAGTCTACATTACAGAGTAAATAAAAATCATATTTTCTGGTGTTAATTTGTTCCAATATAAAAGGATGGCAGTTATTAAAAACATATTCACTCCATACCTTCATTACATACATGTCCGTATCAATTATAATTTTGTTCTTTTTATTTTTTTGAGATGCAATAGTTGCTTTTTGGATGGCGGCTTCTTCTAATATTAATTGACCCTTTGCTATGGTTAATAAATCTTCGTAATTGTATTTTGTTCCATTTTCTTGTAAATATTGTCTTGCATATTCTTCGCAGTCAATGGCCCTATAATGATTGGCCAACTGCTTACACAAAGTTGATTTTCCAGTAGACTCTGGACCCAATACTACTATTTTTTTTAATTGGCTTTGATTATGCATGACTGTTGTTTGTTTTTGCTTTAGTTAGCCAAGAGCTCCAACCCGCTATGGCTAAAATTAGCAAAATAATAAATTGTACACTTGTAAACGCATATCCCTTTATAAAATACAATGGAATGGAGGCTATATTGGTAATGATCCACCAAAACCAGCTCTCTACTTTTTTTCTTGCCATCAACCACATCGCTGTATAAGCCGATGCACTAGCCAGTGCGTCTGCCCAAGGAATGGCTTCGGGGGCAAATGCTCTTTTCAAAAACACCAATGAAAAATAAATAACAATGTAAAACCCTGCAAAAAATAATAACTGATTTCGCAAATCTTGTACGGTACTCTTTGTTATTTGTAAGATAATAGTCTGTTTGTTTGGATCCACCCTCGTCCATAAATACCATCCATATAAACTCATGACAGTATAATACATATTTACACTTGCCTCTCCCAATAAGTGTCCTTTAACACTTATATAAATATAGATAGTGGTATTTAATAAACCTGTTGGGTAGACAAGTATGTTTTCTTTTTTACTATACCATACCGAAATTATTCCTGAAAAAACAGCAATCATTTCTATCCAAGTAGTTTGAACAAGTCCATTATAGAAGGATAGGAAGAAAGCTTGCATCGTTTTTTTTATTAATTGTTTTTTATTTTTTGAAGTTGCGTTTCTAGTCTAAACATTTCATCTCTTAATTTAGCTGCCTCCATAAAATCTAATGCTTTAGCAAATTTATCCATTTGTTTTTTTGTTTGAGCAATTGCTTTTTCAATTTTAGGAATGGTATCATAAGTAATTGATGGCTCCGATGCCATTAACATATCGTCTGTCGTTTTAACGTTAATATTGTTAAGGTCATATCCTTTAATATCAAGCACAGCCGATTGTGCCATTACTTGTTGGATACTTTTTACAATAGTGGTGGGGGTGATATGGTGCTCTATATTGTATTTAATCTGTTTATCTCTTCTTCTATTTGTTTCATCAATCGTGCGTTGCATACTTTTTGTTACCTGATCTGCATAAAATATAACTCGACCATTTACGTTTCTGGCCGCCCTCCCAGCGGTTTGTGTTAATGATTTTTCATTTCTTAAAAATCCTTCTTTGTCTGCATCTAAAACAACCACCAATGAAACTTCTGGTAAATCAAGGCCCTCTCTTAATAAATTTACGCCCACCAACACATCAATAACCCCCAACCTTAATTCACGCAATATTTCTACCCTTTCTAGTGCGTCAATATCGCTATGTATGTATTTTGATTTTATCTGGATTCGACTTAAATAGCGATCCATTTCTTCGGCCATTTTTTTAGTAAGGGTGGTCACTAAAACTCGATCTCCCTTTTCTACTTGCATGGCAATCTCTTCTAGTAAATCATCAATTTGATTTTTAGTGGGCCTTACTTCAATGGGTGGATCTAATAAGCCAGTTGGACGCACCACTTGCTCAACAATCAAACCAGCCGTCTTTTCTAATTCATATTCTCCAGGCGTTGCACTTACAAAAATAGATTGACCCATCATGTTTTCAAATTCATTAAAATTTAGAGGTCGATTATCCATAGCGCTTGGCAACCTAAATCCATATTCAACCAAATTCATTTTTCTACTTCTGTCTCCGCCATACATGCCTGAAATTTGTGGAATGGTTACATGGCTTTCATCAATTACACATAAAAAATCTTTTGGAAAATAATCTAATAAACAAAAGGGTCTTGTTCCTGGAACGCGTCTATCAAAAAAACGAGAGTAGTTTTCAATCCCCGTGCAGTAGCCTAGCTCTCTAATCATTTCAATATCATATTCAACTCTTTCTTTTAACCTTTGTGCCTCGATGTGCTTTCCTGTATTTTTAAAATACTCCACCTGTGCGCGCATCTCATCCTGAATTTCAGCAATAATTTCTTGAACCAACTCTTTGGGTGCCAAGTATAAATTAGCGGGGAAGATGGCTGCGTTTTCCATTGGTTCAATTCTTTTTCCGCTTTCAATTTCTAAACTTTCTATGGACTCTATTTCATCTCCAAAAAATGTAATTCGATAACCATAATCAACATAGGGTAGTCTTATGTCTACGGTATCTCCATTGACTCTAAAGGAGCCTCTATCAAATTCGATTACCGTTCTGTGGTATAAACTATTAACAAGCGAATGTAAAAATGCTTGTCTAGAAATAATCATTCCTTTATGAATTCTAATAATTCCTTTTTCGTATTCTGTTGGATTGCCCATTCCATAAATGCAGCTTACACTTGCCACTATTATAATGTCTCGTCTTCCGCTTAATAATTGCGCAGTAGCTTGAAGTCTTAACTTGTCTAACTCTTCATTAATACTTAAGTCTTTTTCTATATAAACACCAGAAGTGGGTAAGTAGGCTTCGGGTTGATAATAATCATAATAAGAAACAAAATAACCAACTGCATTGTTAGGAAAGATTTGTTTAAACTCTCCATACAATTGTGCAACCAGTGTTTTGTTATGGGTAAGTACAAGCGTGGGTCGCTGAATGTTTTGAATAAGATTGGCGATGGTAAAGGTTTTACCACTTCCGGTTACACCCAATAGTGTTTGATAGCGATCTCCTTCCTCCACCCCGTCGGTGAGTTGTTTAATGGCCGAAGGCTGATCGCCCGACGGGGTATAGGTGGATTGTAGTTGAAAAGGCATGTGCAAATTTACATGCTATAATGCATCTAAATAACTAGAAAATTTTTCTATGGCCCCTGCCACTTCATTAATTTGTTCAATAACTTCTTGCCAATTTTTTTGCTCAATAGCTTCTCTTACTCCAGGTACTGTCTTTACTCCATAGCCAGTATAAAAACCAGGAGCATACAAGCTGTGTTTATACCATGGTCTACGAGGAAGCCCCTTGCTGGTTAATAGCAATTGTTCGGCAGTATAAATTTTTGAGTTAATAACAGCAAGTTGCTTGGCATCTGCTTTTGATTTTGAAATTTCAAGTTGTTTTGCAGCTGATTCAAGATGCACCAATGCATTTAATATTGGTGTGAAGTTAACATAGGGTACTTCTTTTACTTTTTCTGGGGTAGCTAATTTTTTTGTAGGATCTGCCGCAATAATATACGCCTTATTGTTGATTAGTTCGTTTTCAACTTTTGCTTTTTCGCGAAGTTGTTCTACCGTGCCCATTAACTCTGTAATATAGCCCTTGATTGTTTTTTGAAGCGGGTTGTAATCAAACTGAAGCGCATCTGCTTCTGCTAATCTAAGTGCAATTCTTCCTGCGGTTTGCGCAAGCGTTACACCATATTTAAATTCAGGATCTTTAAATCTAACATACATATCATAAGAATCATAAATAGAATGGTACTCACCTCCTTGATCCTCTCCGCCATATCCAACATTTAAAGAGGGTACACCAAGGTGTTGAATGAAAGAAGAATAATCAGATCCCGAACCCATTGCGCCCAATGGATATTCTGTTGATTGATAAATCTCTTTTTTACTTTGTGTGCTTGTTGCTTCGCTTGCGCGTTTTGCTTTTTGTCGATCAAAAACAGTTACCCCCGTTTCTGGATCTATTACACTCTTGCTTATATCAGTAATAAAATTTGAAAAGCCGTGTGAACCCTCTACGCCTAAAAAACCACGTCCGTTACCATCAGAATTAATATAGGCAACCGCTTTGGATTGAAGTTCTGCTGCGTGGTCTTCTACCCACTCTGTAGAGCCCATTAGGCCAGGTTCTTCAGCATCCCAGGCGCAATACACCAAGGTTCTTTTCGGTCTCCATCCTTGTTTTAATAATCCACCAATGGCAATTGCCTCTTCAAGTTCGGAAGCCATTCCGCTTATAGGATCTGCTGCCCCATTCACCCATGCATCATGGTGATTTCCTCTAATCACCCACTGATCTGGAAATTCGGATCCTTTAATTGTAGCAATCACATTGATACCAGGTCTTTTTTTCCAATCAAAAGCTAGTTTTAAATGTACCATAGATTTACTTGGACCAATATGATAGGAAAATGGCAATCCACCCATCCAACTTTTTGGAGCTACCGGTCCGGCCATGTCTTTTAATAATGGGCTTGCGTCTCCGTAGCTTATTGGAAGTACCGGAATTTTTAATAAGTTTTCTGCATTGTTGTGGTCTACTCTTGGAGCGTTTTCTGTTGAAGCAATATTGGGCGTTGTTGGATCGCCGGGATAAATAACCATATCCATGATAGATCCTCTTTGTACAGTTTGATCATTTTTAAATGCGCCTATTGGATATTCATCACCAGCTCCATATCCATCGTCAATAGGATCAGAATAAATTAGACAACCAATGGCACCATGCTCTTGTGCCACTTTTGGTTTGATGCCTCTCCAGCTTCGTCCATATTTTGCAATGACTATTTTTCCTTTAACATCTATACCATATTTAGCCAATGTTTCATAATCTTCAGGAAGTCCATAGTTTACAAAAACCAGATTAGCAGAAACATCACCATCGGCGCTCCAACAATTATAAGTTGGTAACTGATCGGCTTGCGCAGATGTAGCGTCTTCTTTAAGAGGTGTTTCTTTAAGCTTCGCTTTATAATTAGTGGCGCCAGTCATTTCCAAAACACGTGTTAGGGGCGTTGGAAACATAAGTTGGTACACTTCGGTTTTGGTTTCCCAACCCGCTTCTTTAAAAATTTTTGCAATTTGATCTGAAACAAATTTTCCACCAACAGAACCAAGATGGTGTGGTACAGATGAAAGTTGTTTTATATTTTGACCAACTCGTGTTGCACTTAATTGCGCATCAAAATCTTTTTCAATTTTATTTTGTTGCGCAGTGTTTTTAAAGCCAAGTATGGTTTTTTGTGCAATAACCTGGTGGTTATTGATAAAGAAAGAAATAAAAAACAGGCTTACAATTTGAATGCTTTTTTTAAAATTTTTTTTAGTCATTTTTTTATTTATTAAAAGTAAGATTAAATGTTTCTATTTAAATAGTGTGTGTAGTTGGGAAGTTCGTATTCATAGACATCTTGCATAAAACGAGAGGTGATCAAAAAATCAGCGGTGCTTCTATCACAAGCCATGGGCAGGTTCCAGGCAACAGTAAGTCTTAATAATGCTTTTATATCACTATCGTGTGGCTGTGCTTCCATGGGATCAAAAAAGAAAAAGATAACATCAATATCTCCGGTTGCAATCATGGCGCCAATTTGTTGATCGCCACCAAGGGGCCCACTTAATAATTTTTTTACAGATAGGTCAAGTGCTTCTTCTATTAACTTTCCTGTGGTTCCCGTGGCAACCAGATTATGTTGTGATAAGGATGCTTTGTTGTATATCGCCCACTCTATTAAATCCTTCTTTTTATTATCATGTGCAATGAGTGCAATATTTTTTCTTTTTTCAAGTCTTCTAATATTATTTGCCATTCTAATTTTTTTAGAGTTCCTATGTTCCGAGTGTTTTGTTTCTAAATAAAAACACTAGCACTAAGGTACCGATAATTATTGGTAGCGGAAAGCCCAATAGTAATAAAAAAAGGATGATTAAAAAAAGATACAAAGGGTAGGTGAAAAACAAAAGACCAAACAAAACAGAATCAAAAAACACCGTTCCTTTTGTTTTTTGATTGGCTATTTTTTTTATTAGATGATAAAGGGGAAGGCTTAAATAATACAGCGGAGTTTTTTTGATACTTGTTTGGGTGCTTGGTGGGTTAATTAATTTAGCGAGTGCGTTAAAAACCTGGTTATTAAACTCGACCCTATCTTTTGGGGTGGTGATTAAACTGTTTTGAGAAAAAGAAGCCAGGTTAATATTTACGCGCTTACCAATATCCCTAAAGTTATTATAAGCAATACCCGCTAGGTGTATTATTGGGTTACAACCCTCTTGCTGAGCTGCCTCTAAAATTCTTGCGGTTCCCTTTTTAAATGGTTGTAATTCATTTTTATTAACACATTCCCCCTCTATAAAAATCAAGACCGCCTCGTTGTTGTTTAGTACTTTAACCGAAGTGTCAAAAGCGTATTGGTTTAGGTGTAAGAATTCTTTTCCCTCTCTAATTCTATATACTGGAATCATATTTAATAAGCCCAATAAAAAACGGTGGTGTTTTTTTATAAACACATCCCCTCTTGCAAGAAAATGGATTCTTCTGTTATAACGAGAGCCAATGATAATTGCATCTAAAAATGAGTTGGGGTGATTGGCTATAATTAATAGGGGGCCCTTTTGATTTAAGAGTGATTTATTATTTGTTTTTATTTCTGCACAAAAAAGCCAAAGCGCAGCTCGAATTAATTGTCTTAATAAATAAATCAATTTTTTATTTTTATAAATATAAAAAAACCGCACCATAAT
>CAINFN010000188.1 GCA_903848125.1 uncultured Bacteroidota bacterium | reverse complement strand
TGGAAAAAATTTAAATGATGCTGAATAAATTATTAGCGAGGCATTAGAAATTAAAAAAGTATTGAGCTTACTTGAAATTCAAAAGCTACTTGATAAGAAATCGGTCTACCCCGTTATTAATAAATTAATTCAGAAAGGAATTTGTTTTGTTCAAGAGAATATGAAGGATAAATATAAAATTAAAGAGGAAACCTTTATTTTATTACACCCTAATTTTAAAAGCGAAGCTGCTTTGGAAACCTTGTTGAATGATTGGACCAGAGCGCCAAAACAATTGGAACTATTACTGGCCTTTTTACATTATGAAAAAACAGAAGGCGAAGTAAGACAAAAAGAAATGCTTGAAAAATCAGGCGCCTCCAATGCGCAATTAAATGCCTTAATTGACAAAGGTGTTTTAATTGCTGAAAAAAGAAAAAAAGATCGTTTACAAAATGATCCTTCCTTGGGCAATCAAGATTTTCACCACTTATCAGAACAACAAAAAGTTGCTTTGAATTCTATTCAAACTCAATTAGAAACCAATCCCGTTCATCTTTTACATGGCATTACAGGCAGTGGGAAAACTCAAATATATGTCGCACTTATTAATGAAGTAATTAAACAGAATAAGCAAGCCTTATACCTACTGCCCGAAATTGCATTGACTGCCCAGATGATTCGACGCCTAAAACAATACTTTGGCGGTAGCATTGCCATTTACCATTCAAAATTTAACCCCAACGAACGAGTTGAAATATGGAATAAAGTTAAAACAGGTGAAATTAAGATTGTACTAGGTGCCCGATCTGCTTTATTCTTACCCTACAAGCATTTATCCCTTATTATAATTGATGAAGAGCATGACCCCTCTTACAAACAACAAGAGCCAGCACCAAGATATCAAGCCAGAGACACGGCCATCTATTATGCCAATCAAATAAATGCTAAAGTAGTGGTGGGTTCGGCAACACCATCCGTAGAAACCTATTTCAACGCCGAATCTAAAAAATATGGATACACTTATTTAAGTGAGCGTTTTAATAAAGGAGCACTACCAACCATTCACTTGATAGACACAAAAAAACAACCTGCCAATACCGCCATATTAACACCCGAATTATTAGCGGCTATTAAAAAAACAATTGACAATAAAAAGCAAGTTATTTTATTTCAGAACCGTCGTGGTTATGCTCCATATTTAATTTGTGAAACCTGTGGCTGGATTCCTCATTGTGCACATTGCGATGTTACGCTTACCTATCATAAAGCTAAAAATATTTTATCCTGTCATTATTGTGGAGCCAGTTATCCTATAGTTGCTGTTTGTAAAGCTTGTGGCAAACAACATTTTAAACAAAAAAGTTTTGGAACTGAACAAATTGAAGAAAAACTAAATCAAAGTTTACCTGGTGTTGTGGTGGCAAGAATGGACTTAGATAATGTGAAAGGTAAAAATGAACATGATCAATTGATTCAACAATTTGAACAAAAACAAATTGATATTTTAGTAGGTACACAAATGGTCGTGAAAGGACTTGACTTTGAAAACGTTGATTTAGTGGGTATTGTTGATGCCGATAGCTTGCTTAACTTTAATCATTACAGGGTAAACGAACGCGCCTTTCAAATGATGGAACAAGTAAGTGGTAGAGCAGGTAGAAAAAATGACCAAGGTAAAGTGCTGATACAAGTTAGCCAAATGCAGCATCCAATTGTACAATTGGTTCAAAAACATGATTACTTTGGATTTTATGCATTTGAAATTCAAAATAGAAAACATTTTGCTTATCCGCCATTTAGCAGATTGGTAAGTTTATTGTTTAAACATAAAGAAAACAATATAGCAGAAGAAGCCATTAACCACTTTTTTCAGTCACTTAGTCCAGCCATTCAAAAGACAGTATTGGGGCCAGCTCAGCCTATTGTCAATCGAGTGCGCAATAAATACATTTGGGAATTGGCAGTCAAAATTTCTAAACAGCCAGACGCATTACAAATGGCAAAAAAACAATTATTACATTATATTCGTTTACTACAAGTACATCCTAGATACAAATCGGTACAAATTGTAATAGATATCGATCCAAATTAAGCTTATGCGCATTGAGGAAAATAAATCACTTAAGCTATATAACAGTTTCGGGTGTAATGAAATAAGTCGCTATTTTGCAGCTGTCAAATCTGTTGATGCATTATTAGAGGCCATTGCTTGGTCTAAAGAAAAAATAATTCCCTACTATATCCTTGGCGCTGGTAGCAATATTTTATTTACAAAACCTTTTGAAGGCTTAGTGATAAAAATAGAAATTGTTGGGATCTTAAAAACAAACGAAACAGCCTCTGAAGTTTTTTTAAATGTAGGGGCTGGTGAAAATTGGCATCACTTTGTAAGCTATTGTATCCAAAAAGGTTGGGGTGGAATTGAAAATTTAAGTTTAATACCTGGTACGGTTGGCGCTAGTCCTATTCAAAATATTGGAGCTTATGGTGTGGAAGTGCAAGAAACAATTGAATCTGTTACTGCTATTGATACCCAATCCAACCAACCCATTACCTTTAACAACCTGGCATGTAAATTTAGCTATAGAAGCAGCCTTTTTAAAGAGGAAAATAATAGATACCTCATTACTGCTGTTGCGTTTATTTTAAAAAAACAACCCCAATTAAGAACCGAATACGGATCCATCAAAGAAACATTACGCGAAAAAGGAATTAAAAATCCAAGCTTAGTAGCCATATCCAATGCAATTATTCAAATTAGATCTAGCAAATTACCCGACCCAAAAGTACTAGGCAATGCGGGAAGCTTTTTTAAAAACCCCACCTTAACTACTATTGATTTTGAAAAATTGAAAACCTTATTCCCTCAAATGATTGCCTATCCTATTTCAGATGACCTCTATAAAATTGCTGCCGGCTGGTTAATAGAAAATTGCGGATGGAAAGGAATTAGAAAAGGGAAAGTAGGTTGTTACGAAAAACAAACTTTAGTCCTTGTCAATTATGACAATGCTAGTGGCAATGAAATTTTAGATTTCTCAGAAGAAATTATTCAATCTGTACTTAAAAAATTTGAAATCCGATTAGAACGAGAAGTAATTGTGCTTTAATTAATACAACACAGTGATATCTGTTCTACGATTTTTTGCTCTTCCTTGTATAGTTTTGTTGTCTGCTATGGGCCTTGTATCTGCATAGCCCTCTGTAGTGACTCTTTTAATGGCTATCCCTTTTTTAATTAAATAAGCACTTACAGTTAAAGCTCTTTGCTCAGACAATTTTTGATTTATTTTTAATGTACCCGTATTATCAGTATGCCCTCCAATTGCTAAGGACATATTTGGATAAGCATTCATTACAAGTACGATGGAATCTAGCCCAGCAAGTAATTGTTTACTTAATAAAGTTTTTCCAGAAGCAAACTTTAAGTTAGCGCTAAAACGATCAATCAATGGTTGCAAATTAGCACATCCATGATTTCCAATGATGCCTGCTAAGTTTGGACATTGGTCCTCTTCATCATTAACACCATCATTATCTGAATCAGGTATAGGACATCCTTGATAACGATCTAACCCTTTTTGGTCTGGACATTTATCCGCTTCATCATCAATACCATCTTTATCTTTATCAGGCACAGGGCAACCATGGTATTTTACGGTACCCTCTACATTAGGACATTGGTCATTTTCGTCATTCACTCCATCTTCATCACTATCTGGCACTGGGCAACCATGATACTTAGCTAAACCAGCTTTGTTAGGACAATCATCGGCATCCCCTGATACCCCATCCTCGTCAGCATCAGCCACTACTGGTGCTTCTGGTATCATCACCGGTTTCTTATCTCTCAACTTTAATGGATAGGTATAACTAATTGAATGTGCGAAGTGCATTTTAGTCAAAGGAGAAAGTTCAGCCCTATACGTGCTTGCTAAATTGAAAAAAGACCCTTGTTTGGCTTTAAATTGCAAGCCTGCACCAACAGGTGCATAAGCTGTATAATAAGCACCGTGATCTGTAGCCACGCCCACACCAGCTATTAAATAGGGAACCACTTTTTTATTGTCAGTACTTAATTTAAAATTAATATTAGCATCTACAGCAAAATAATATTGACTACTTTTTGCTTCCGGTATTCGTTTAGAAACATAATAGGGATACTTTAATGAAGCGACATCTAAATTGATCATTCCATCTATATTAGTTCCAAATCCTTTAAAAAATTGTATCCCAAAATAAGGCGCAGCTGAAGTTAAATTATCGGTCGCATTGGTTTTTTTAAAATCCAACATACCTAGTTTAAAACCAATTGAAGGCTGTTTAGTACTAATAGAATCTTGCGCATAGCCAAGCATAAAAAATGTATTCACCAATAAAATCAAGATTGCCTTTTTCATTTGTTCTTTGCTATTTAATTGTATTCGAAATTAAGTTAAATCGTTTAATAAACTAGGGGTGTTTTGGATTGATCTTCGAATATCGAATTCCGTCTACCACCACCCTTTCTATCCCAATTGACCTTATTTTAATTCTTTTAGAAGCCGCCTGACTTAGATCTATAATCCTACCCTTTTTTAACATATTAGCATGCATTCTATCATTAATTCTAACTAATACAGATCGCCCATTGCGCATGTTCGTTACCCTAACAATGCTATTTAATTTATAAATATTGCTGGCTGCTGTATACTTTCTGTTTAAAAATATTTCCCCCGTTGAAGTCAAGGTACTATCTAAATTGGCACTGTAAAAACTAGCCAATCCCGTTACATGATTGATTTGTATTTTAATACGATGCGTATCTATTTTATTTTGATACTTTAGGATATAACTACTATCTAATAAATTTTCAGTAGAAAGATTATTATTCAAGTAGATATTTTGGGCAACAGAAAAAATAGGCATCAGTAGCATGCCCAACAAAATATTTTTTGCAGCCATAATAAAAAATTAAGAAATAATTTCTACGTTGATAACACTATCCAAATTCAAAGGGCCATATATATGAGGAAACAGCTCGTTTAAATCATGAGCCAATTCAAATAAAACTGGTCTTTGTACTTTTTCTTTATCAATCTTAAGCTTTACCAACCCTTTTTGGCCTTTGTAAAAACGATCCAATACCCCTGGTATTTGCTTTTCTATAGAACAATGAATAAAGCCGTCCTTTTCGTAATCCATTGGCATGTATTCGTTCTTAGCTTTTGCTTGCTCCCACTCAATTAAGGTAGTAACATGATAAATGTATTCGCTTTCCATAATTTATTATTTTTTAATAATTCTTGGAATTTGTTGATCAATTAACATTAAATCTGCAAGCACGATAGCAGTAACCGCCTCCAAGACAACAGGTACTCTAAGTGCAATGCATAAATCGTGTCTTCCTTTTACAGAAAATATTTCTTTTTCATTGGTTTCCCAATTGAATGTGTTTTGTTCTTTGGGCGTAGAGGAGGTTGGCTTGACAGCAATTCTAAATACTAAATCGTTCCCATTGGTGTAACCACCTACTATCCCACCTGCATGATTGGTTTTAGTTTTACCACTTGCATCTTCGATAGCATCATTGTGCTCCACCCCAAACATACTCGCAGCAGCAAATCCAGTTCCAAATTCAATTGCTCTAATTGCTGGTATTGAAAATACAGCATGGCTTATTAAGGATTCAACTGAATTGAAAAAGTGTTCGCCTAAACCAATTGGCAATCCTTTTACCACACATTCTACAATTCCTCCAACACTATCTTTAGCATCAATGGCTTTTTGTAACCCCTTTTCTAAATCAGTTTCACCACCTATACTTAAAATGTTTGATTTAACTTCTACCCCTTTTAAAATACGTTTAGCCACCACCCCTGCGCCTACTAATGCAGCAGTTAATCTGCCACTAAAATGTCCACCGCCTCTATAATCTTCATAGCCCCCAAATTTATGATGCGCTGTAAAATCGGCATGTCCTGGTCTGGGCACTGCTCTTTGTTTTTCATAATCACCGCTTCTTGTATTGTTATTTTCAAACAACATCATAATAGGGGCGCCTGTAGTTAAACCATTAAAAAGCCCAGTTTTGATAATAGGTATATCGTCCTCTTTTCGGGGCGTGGTGCCTTTTTGTTGACCACCCTTTCTTCGCTCCATATCTTCAACAAAATCAGCCACTTGCAAAGGCATACCCGCTGGACAACCGTCTATCGTGATGCCCACACAGTCGCCATGTGATTCTCCAAATATTTGTACATTAAATAAAGTTCCAAATCTGTTCATAATTAAAACGTTACTACAAGTTAAGTAATTTATTGTATATCCACTTTTGCCCCTAATTGTTGAAGATCCATAAAGAAGTCGGTATAGGACTTATTAATGGCTTCTGCTTCTGTAATTACAACAGGACCATTGGCACATAAGGCAGCCACCCCACAGGCCATCGCAATTCTATGATCATGTTGTGAAAAAACAGTGGCGGCTTGAATGGCACTACCTCCTATTATTTTCATCGTATCCCCTTCTAAATTAATTTGTATACCCAATTTTGCAAATTCAGTTTGCAAGGTAAGCCCTCTATCACTTTCTTTGTGTGCTAAACGACTTACTCCTTTTATTTCAGTCACCCCTTTACAAACTGCTGCCAAAGCAACCAATGGCGGAAATAAATCAGGACAATCTGTTGCATCAAATTCAAATGCAGCTAATTGATTTATTTGACCGTGACGAGGCCCAATAATAATACCATCCGCTTCGATAGTTACATGCGCTTTTGCACTTGCTAAAGCTTGCATTATTTTTTTATCTGCTTGGGTAGAATCTAATTGTAATCCTTTAATCTTAATTGGTCCAGCAATGGCGCCAGCCACCAATAAAAAAGCAGCCCCACTCCAATCTCCTTCTACTGTGTATTCAATAACAGGTGATAAGGGTGCATGCGTTAAAAAACGGAAACTTTCATAATTGGTATGTTCCACCTTCCAACCAAAAGCATTTAATACCGTTAGTGTTAAATCGATATAAGGCTTGCTTTTTAAATCAAGTACTTTAATCTCTACGTCATACACTTCACTTGCTGCATAAGCCATTAACAATCCCGTTAAAAACTGAGAACTCAAAGACCCGTCTACAGTAATGTTAGCCGGTTGCAAAGGCCCTTTTATTTGTATGGGCAAAAATCCATTGTTAGAATTAATCTCAATCCCTAATGAGGGGAATATTTCATCAAAAAAATTCATGGGTCTTTTTACCAAGCTTCCTTTTCCTTCAATCCATATACTTGAATTAGACAATGCAGCAATTGGTGTAAACATTCTAATACCTAAACCACTCTCCCCACAATTCATTGTTGGCCCCATTGGATTTACGCCATTGGAATTAACTTTTACTACCTTTTCAAGTTCCACCTTGGCTCCTAATTTTTGAATAACATCGATAGCAGCCAAGTCATCATGCGAATGACCAGGATTATGTATCACTGTGTCTCCTTTATGCAACAAGGCAGCAGCACAAGCTCGTTGCATGCTGCTTTTACTTGCCGGAGCTACTTGTTCTCCATTTAATTTGGATGGATGTACTGTTGCGCGCATTTTATGAATACAACTTTATTAATTTTTCTAATGATTTCATCGGCACTGTTTCATATAAAGCTTGACCCACTTTTTTTAATAATACATATTGCATACCAGCGCCTGCTTTTTTCTTATCTTTTTGCATTACTTGTATCGCATGATCAATATTAAAACGCATACTAGTGGGCAGCCCGTATTTTTTTAAGGTATCAATGATTAAACCTGTTTCACTAAAGCCTTGTAATACCTGTGAAATTTTACTTGCATAGACCATCCCAATACTAATCGCATGACCATGTAAAAGGGCGTGTTCATTTTCGATTGCATGCCCTAGTGTATGTCCAAAATTGAGCAACTTACGATCACCTTTTTCAAACTCATCTTTCTGAACCACTTTCACTTTTATTTGTACATTTTTCTCTATCAGCAATTGTAAGGCTTTCTTATTTTTTTGATAATAGGTTAAACTATTACACGACAATTCTTTCATCATTTTAGCATCCTTAATGGCCGCATGTTTTATAATTTCTGCAAAACCATTTTCCCATTGATGATTGGGCAATGTTCTTAAAAAATCTAGGTCGTATAATAAAAAAGAAGGTTGTCTGATTAAGCCCACCATATTTTTATATAAACCAACATCTATCCCATTCTTGCCTCCAATAGAAGCGTCTACCATTGCTAATATAGTAGTTGGCACAAAACCCACTGCTACACCACGCATATAAATCCCAGCAACATAGCCCACCATATCGGTAACCACCCCTCCACCCACTCCAATGAGCAGGGCTTCTCTGGTGGCACCAAAATTAAGTAAGGCTTCAATAATAAAATCGACAGTGGCTTGGTGCTTATGTTCTTCGCCAGAAGGTATAACAATCGTTTTCTTGCCTTTAAACTTATTTCCATGCAATGCATACACATTGTCATCTGTAATATAGAAAGCATTTGATTTGTCAACCATTTTATCTATAGCTGCAAATTTGCCATCGAATACGAATGACACGGTACTATTAGAAAATTTAACCTTCCAAGTTTTCATAAACTTTCGCTTTTAAAATAAGAGGATTGTCTTGGGCTTTTGTTTTAAATAAGCAAGCCTTAACTATTCATTATTTTATTTTGATGATTGATACTTTCCATATGCACAGCATCCATGTACTTAGTAATAAAGTCCTCACTTAAGCCTACTTTATTTCCTTTTCCTACTGCACGCTCCAATATTTCATTCCAACGATTGGTTTGCAATATGGTGATATCATTGTTCTTTTTATATTCTCCAATTTTTTCAGCCACTTTCATACGAGTAGA
>CAINFN010000187.1 GCA_903848125.1 uncultured Bacteroidota bacterium | reverse complement strand
TCGTTAAAAAAGAAATCATTAAAACAACTTTACGAAGAAGTTTGAAAGTCTTTTTAATCGCTATTTCTATTGTGTTAGTATTAGGATTCATTTTGAATCTATATTATGCGAATCAACCAAAGACTAAGCCAACAATAGAATTTTTTAAAAAATGAGCAAACCTATGTATTTTATGACTAATAAGAATTTAACCAAAACACTTTCGGAATCAGAATTTAGAGCAAATTTAGATAATGAACTTGACGCTATTGGAAATAATAATTCTTATCAGCTGATTATTAAGAGACACAAAGGCAAGGGTAATGTTGTACTAATTTCTGAAGCAGAATTCAATTCAATGCAGGAGACTTTTTATTTATTATCAAGCAATAAAAATATATGATTACCATCTTAGATCTAATCTTTCTATTTTTGCTAATTTCTATAGCAGCAATTTGGGGATATGCGATATATGATGTTACTAGAACTAAGTTTATAAGTAAAAACAATAAAATAATATGGACAGCGCTTATTTATTGTATACCATTATCTGCAATATTTTATTTTCTATATAAAAAGGATATTATATAGCTGCTAAGTTACTTAACCAACAACTTCTCTATCGTTGTTGCAAAATATGCATGCTCGAGCGCATGTATTTTATTGGCTAAGGTATCGGGTGTATCGCTTGGTGTAACTTCACATGTTGCTTGATAGATGATGGCGCCTTCATCATAATGTTCATTCACCCAATGTATCGTGATGCCTGATTGTTTTTCTCCCGCAGCCATCACCGCTTCATGCACACGCGCGCCGTACATGCCCTTGCCGCCATATTTTGGAAGCAATGCAGGATGAATATTTATAATAGCTTTTGGATAAGCCCTTACCAACACCTCAGGCACTTTCCATAAAAATCCTGCCAACACTATAAATTGTATTTCGGCATTTTGTAAACTTTCTACATAGCCCGTTGCAGCAAATTCTGCTTTGTTGATCATTAAAGTTGGAATTCCTTTCTCCTTGGCGATATCTATCACCCCCGCACCTGGCACATTGCATACTATTAAGGAAACTTTGATTGGTGCGGCTTTGGATCCCAAGACTTTCGAAGCCCCAGCACCCCTTTGTTCAAAATGCTCGATAATTTTTCGCGCATTGCTGCCTGCACCCGATGCAAAAATGGCAATATGTATGGGCGCCGAAGACGCAGTCGAAGGCGCCGTAATTTTGGCTGCAGCTCCTCCTCCAAATAATCTAGACCCAACTCGTCCCAAATACCCCCTAAAAAATGAAAATTGCCCTGTGAAGAAACTCACGAAAATCACCGAAAAAGGCCATAAAATGGTCAAAATTAGGGGATAAATGAGCCAAAATGCCCAATTTTTGTCCAAAAACACCAAATTCAGTATTTTGCTACAAAGCCTCCCAATTAGGCTGCCGCCCAAGGCAAAAGTGACTATAATGAGCCAAAATTGCACCGGTCCCACCCCCCATTTTGCTTGTAGTTGATTTATCCCTTTCATTTGGCCTCAAAGGTGCCTTTTTTTTCAATAACCGCCCACCCAAATCAAAATAAATTCCTCCACAGCAAACTAACATTACAATATTATGACATTCGTCAGCGTTTCTTAACTCAGTTCCCTGAAACTCAATAATTTCAATAAAAAAAACTTACACAATTCTTAGTATTGAATCCTATTGTTAAGTAGTTTTGCGTCCGTTAAAGGACATTTTTACACCCTAGACACTTTTTGTGTATATGACAATCTTAAGAAGCCTAGCCAAGATCGTTTCGATCTTCCTATTTATCACCCTTAGTTCTTCTATCGGAAATCAATTGAATGCGCAAGACGGGAAAGCACTTTTCTCACAAAATTGTGCTTCATGTCACGCAGTTAATAAAAAATTAACTGGTCCTGCATTAGCAGGTGTAGAAGACCGTTGGCCTGATAAAAAGAATTTGTATTCATGGATTAAAAACAATGCCGCATTTTTAAAAACAGGAGATCCTTATGCAAATAAATTGTACAACGAGTACAATAAAACTGCAATGAACTTATTTCCTTCATTAACCGATAAAGACATCGATGCTATTTTAGGTTACATCAAATCGGTTCCTGCTGCTGGTGCTGCTCCTGTTGCTGGCGCTGCTGCTACAGCTCCTGCCGAAGAATCTGATAGCACTTTAATATTTGGTTTACTTACTTTAATACTTGCAGTTGTTGCTTTAATATTACTTCAAGTTAATAGCAACTTAAAAAAATTATCTGACGACAAAGCCAATATCCCTTCTGCAAATCCTGTTCCTTTTTATAGAAACAAAGCGTACATCGCTTTTATCGCCATCATCTTATTTATTGCTGGCGGTTACATGACTACTGTTGGTGCAATGGGTTTAGGTCGCTCTAAAGATTATCAACCTGAACAACCTATTTACTATTCTCATAAAGTGCATGCTGGCGTGAATCAAATTAACTGTCAGTATTGTCATATTGGTGTATACCAAGGCAAGCAAGCGACACTTCCAAGTGTAAATGTTTGTATGAACTGTCACTTAGCAATTAATGAATACAAAGGAGAACCATTGAAAAGAGAAAATGGTGATGTGGTAGATGGTACTGCTGAAATAAAAAAATTATACAAATACGCTGGCTTCACCGAAGGACAACCTTGGGATGCTGCCAATGCAAAACCTATCGAGTGGGTGCGTATACATAACTTACCTGATCACGTTTACTTTAACCATGCGCAACACGTTAATGCTGATAAAGTAGCTTGTCAACAATGTCATGGTGAAATTCAAAAAATGGGTGAAGTAAAACAATTTTCTGATTTAAGTATGGGCTGGTGTATTAACTGTCACAGAAACACACAAGTTCAATTTAAAGACAATGGTTTTTACAGCATTTATGAAAAATTCCATGCCGATTTAAAAAGCGGTAAGATTGATAGCACGAAAGGAATTACGGTTGAAAAAATTGGTGGTACAGAATGTCAAAAATGTCACTACTAATAACTGTTGAGTATTAAAAGAATAAGAAAGATTAAGATTAATAAAGAAGCGTAATATTTTATATACATTACTATGGAGCAAAAAAAGCACTGGCAAAGTTTTGGAGAATTAAATAATTCTGAAGCTTTT
>CAINFN010000186.1 GCA_903848125.1 uncultured Bacteroidota bacterium | reverse complement strand
TCGCTGCTTGCTGCAACAGTTAAAATATTTTTTGCTGAATCTTTAAGTTGGCTTGAGTAGGGGTTGGGGTAAACGCTTTTTTGATCCAAATTATAAAATTCATTTCCTGCAGAATGAATGATTAATACATCTTTTGCTGCGGCATATCTTATGGCGCTGTCTACCCAAATTTGTTCTGGGGAATAGGATTTACCAAAACTCATATTGATAATTTTGGCCCCATTATCAACTGCATATCTTATTGCTAAGGCAATGTCTTTATCATATTCATCTCCATCAGGAACAGCCCTTATGCCCATAATTTTTATGGGAGGGTATAAATTGTTTACTTGCCAACTACTATCTGGAAAGCTTGCAACTAAACCAGCAACATGAGTACCATGTTTTGAATTAGGCCCAGTAATGTCATTGTTCCCATAATATCTATCTGCAAAATCATCATAATGGTCTTTTATGATGTCATCTCTAACGTTGCTAGGAGAAGTCTCTTTTGCATTGGCAGCTTTTTCTTTGCCATCAATGTATTCATTCAGATCATTTATAATTTCAGTGAAAGGGGTTTCTTTTTCAATGCCTAAAATGGTTACAGTTCTTAGAAAAGAATTTTTTGCTTCCAATGCTATTCTACCTATAGGCTGAAAAGAGGCTAACTTTAAAGTTGTAAAATTTGAATCGCCCATTTCTTTTATAATATTGGCTCCTATTTTTTTTATAGCTCCAGCCGCCATTTTCATATACTGCAAGTTGGCTGCATCGTCATCAGAAAATTCTATTTCTTTTGACACTTCTAGCCATGTGTTGTATTGTTTTTTATCAATGGCAATTAAACTATTCGTATCAATTATTTTTTGATAAAATTTTTGTTTCAATCGGTGATAGATTCTGGTTTTTTCTGCATCTGCTTTGTCAATATTTCTTCCATCTTTTCCCCCTAAAAAATTCCATCCATGTAGGTCGTCAATATAGCCATTGTGGTCATCGTCTATATTATTGTTTGGAATTTCATTTGGGTTGTTCCAAAGTACTTTTTTTAAATCTATTTGATTTGTGTCAATGCCACCATCAATTACAGCAACGATGATAGGGTTGGGTGATAAATGATAATTAGCTAATTGCTGATAGGCCTTTTGTAAACTTATTCCGTGTACGCTGTCTTTTTCAAAATCTTTCCAATGCCAATTTTTTGTTGATTGACTCCAGGAAAAAATAGTCACAAAACTTAATAGGGAAGTAGTTAGAAATCGTTTCATTTTAAATTGAAATTAAATTAGCAAAAATCAAGCTGGCTAACTTTTAATTTTTTCTATTAATTGGGTAGTTGAAAAACCTGCTACGATGGGGTTGATAATTACTCTTCCACCATTCGCAATCACTTCTTTGGCACCCACAATTTGATCAATAGTGTAATCGCCTCCTTTTACCATTACGTCTGGCAAAAGCGTTTTTATTAAATTTAAGGGGGTCTCTTCTTCAAATATAACAACCATATCTACTACTAATAAATTAGCAAGTACAATGGCTCTGCTTTGGGTATGGTTAATAGGTCTAGTAGGCCCTTTTAAAGTTTGTACACTCTTGTCACTGTTTAGCCCTACTACTAAAAAGTCGGCTTCTTTAGCAGCTTGCGCTAATGAAAATAAATGACCTGGGTGAAGAATGTCAAAACATCCATTGGTAAAAGAAAAAGTTTTACCTGTAGTTTTCCATGCGTGAACTTGAGCCATTGCTTGTTCAATAGTCATAATTTTTTTCTCTATTAATTCTACTGAGCGCATGTTATTTTGTTTGTTTATTTATAATAGGGATGATGATTAAGCTAACACCACCCAATACCAACACAATTAAAAATTGGGAAAACCATTGCAAAGTTCCATTGGCAAGTCCTAATGTATAATCAATGCCATTTAACTCTAACACTTTTGCCATAAAATAGGCATAGGCGCCAATGCCCCCAGGTGTAATAATCATGCCGATGCTTGCATAGGCCAAGCAACTAATAGCAGTTGAAAATGAACTTTCTGTGCCAATAGTTCCATATAATCCAATATAAGTAGCTAACAAGTATAAAAACCAAATGCCAAAAGAGTAAAAGAAAAACAGATTGTGTTTTTTTAATTTAGTGGCACTCATAATTCCTTGCCAAACACCCATTAATATATTTTTTATAGTAGCTGTTACTGTTTTTAATTTTTTTCTAAAAACAAAAAATAAGAGTGCGGCAGCAATTAAAATACCTATAATAATTTCAATGTATAATTGATTGTTGTTACTTGCCCCTGATGTAGGAATAGATTGTAATTGTTGCCATCCGGTTTGAATCACTGTAAATTGTAGCGTAAGGGCCAATAAAAATACAAGTCCTAAGCATAAAACATCAAAGGCTCTTTCTGCTACGATGGTACCCACTATTTTATCAGCTGGGACATTTTCATATTTAGAAAGGAGGGTGCACTTTAAAACTTCTCCTAAACGAGGGATGGCTAAATTGGCCAAATAACCAATCAGTACCGCTAAAAATGTATTTACAATTCCTGGCTGATACCCTAATGGCTCCATAATCAAACGCCATCTTAATGCCCTTAAGAAATGAGAAAGGCTTAAAATAAAAAATACAGGTAGGATGATCCAAAAACGGGAGTGTTGTAAGGAAAGTTTAAATTTATCCCATTCCTGTGGGGGTATTTGATGTAAACTCCACCAAATCAATAATATGCCTATAAAAAAGAAGAAGGCTATTTTTATAAATTTACCCATTTAGCATTGATTATTTCAATCCTACGCAATTTACAACCAATTGTCTATAAATGAGGCAGTAGGGCTTATTTATTCCCCTTTTTTGACGTTTCTTAAAGTCCTTACTATTACGTACCTTCGCACAATCAAACTTTGTACTGAGTTAAACCCAAACGGAATGTCAGAAAAAAAACGAATCTTATTCATCGCCACAGAGATGTCACCTTATTTAGAGTTGACAGAATTTGCGGAGGTCATCAATAAGCTCGCCATTAAAAGCAATGACAGCGGTTTGGAAGTACGCTGTATCATGCCTAGGTTTGGTGTTATCAATGAAAGAAGGCACCGTCTTCACGAGGTAGTTAGACTATCCGGTATCAACGTCCAATTAGAGGGCGACGATTATCCATTACAAATTAAAGTAGCCTCCTTGCCTAATGCTCGATTACAGGTTTACTTTTTAGAAAATGAAGATTTTTTTAAGAGAAAACAATTGTTCCATGATGAGCAGGAAAAATGGTTTGATGACAATGCTTTAAGAACCATCTTTTTTTGCCGTGGTGCTTTAGAGACTGTTAAGAAGTTTGGATGGCCTCCAGATGTGATTCATTGCAGTGGTTGGATGACTGGCTTAATACCAGGTTATATTAAAAATGCGTTCAAAAAAGAACCCGTTTTCTCCAATGCAAAAACCATATTCACGATTGGCCAAAATACGTTTGAAGAAAAATTTAATAAAGACTTTTTAACAAAAGCACTAATTAATTTAAACATAAAAGACAAAGATCTAGAACCTTTTAAGGAACTAAATAATACTGCCATGTTTAGAGGTGGTGCTACTTATGCTGATGCAATAACTTTTGGTTCAGATGTGATTGATAAAAAATTAGTTTCTGAGTTTTCTGCTGTAAAAGGCAAAAAAGTAGTCCCTTTCAATGGATGGGATTCAGATTTAACAGAGTATTTAGATTTATACAACGAACTTGCAGGCAAATAAAGACAAAAATCATTCATGGCATCGAACAACATAGTTAGAAATTTTTTTATATCTTTTTCCTTTATTCTTGTTTTTTCTGCTTGTACTAAAGTAGGTACAACAGAAATGGGTTTAGGGCTTTTACCCCCACTTGATTATTTTAATACAACGGATACTTCATTAGATGTGATCACTATGACGGTAGATTACCCGGATACTTTAAGAGTATTGAGCGGTGATTATCATGTAGTAGGAAGTATCACCGATGATGCTGTTTTTGGAACGACCGAGGCCACTATGTTTTTTCAATTAAAGCCAGATTACTTCCCCTTCTTCGTCCCTGGATTAAGAGATAGTATGGAGGTGGACTCTGCTGTTTTAATTTTGTCTTATAAAGGTTTTTATGGCGATTCTACTAAACCTGTTGTTTTGAATTTGAAAAGAATTGATGCGAATACGCCTTTAATAGTTGATTCTCTAAAATACGCTAGCAATTATCCCGAGTTGTATAATTTAAAATCTGATGTTGCTATTGCAAATCCTTATACTTTAGATTTTACACATGTAAGGGATTCAGTCTACAATAAATTCGAAGCAGCATCCAATCAAATTAGAATTCCTTTAAATAAGTCATTCTCAGATTTATTCATAAAAGGGTTTGATTCAACCAATGCGTATCATTCAGATACTACCTTAAGAAATTATTTCCCAGGTTTTGCTTTAACAACCGATCCATCTTCCAATAAAAATGTATTGGTTCAAATAAGTTTGTTAGATACCAATACCAAGTTGGCTTTGTATTATAAAAGTACTTCTGCTAATACCTCTTCTTATAAAAGAGATACTGCAGTAGTTAATTTTAAGTTTAGTACTACAGACAATGGGGATGCCAATTTTATTAAAAGAAATACAACTGGAACGGAGCTTGCTAAACACCTTGGCAAAAATGTGAGTGATTCATTGGTGTATATACAAACAAGTCCGGGTACCATGGTGAAAGTTAAAGTTCCTGGATTAAAATCATTTAGCAATAAAATCATCCATCGTGCCGAGTTAATTGCAGAACAAGTGCCAGCAAGTATAGGTGCAAATACTTTGGAAGCTAAATTAGCACCCCCTAATTATTTGTTTTTAGGCGCTTATGATTCTGTTGCCAAAGTAATCCGAAATGTGCCTAACGATTTTGATGGAGTAACTGGTACTGCAACTTTATCTCATTTTGGAGGGAAAGTCCAATTTAAGAGTTTACAAGGTTATGATAATGTAGCCACGTATAACTTTAGTATTGGAAGATATGTTCAAGGCGTTATTTCTCGTTCCGATTCGGTATTTGACTTTAGAATTCTAGCCCCAGTGAACGATTCTATTCAATTTGTGCCTCCACGTCCATACAATACAACTTCTGTAGTGAATTATTTATCTGCTTCTTCTGCTGGCAATCAACCTGCTATGGGTAGGGTTAGAATAGGAGGTGGTACCCATTCTAAGTTTAGAATGAGGCTTCATATATATTATTCAGATTTATAGTCACTATTTTATTCAAATTGGTTTTATTTATATATTTGCATCTTAAATACTAATCTATGCCTTATTTATTTACTTCTGAAAGCGTTTC
>CAINFN010000185.1 GCA_903848125.1 uncultured Bacteroidota bacterium | reverse complement strand
CTGTGCTTTTGCACTATTACTTACTGCGTTAAATAAGGTCGATTTTCCTACATTTGGTAATCCCACGATGCCTGCCTGTAAAGCCATAAATTGTGTTGTTTTAAGAGCGCAAAAATACAATTCTAATCTCAAAATGGGCTATATTAGTAGCACAAACAATTGAATATGGCTTTGAATATTATTTGGATGGCTTTTTTTGTAATAGCTTTTGTAATTGCCTTGTTTAAGCTGATCATTTTGGGTGATACAAGCGTTTTTAAGCTTTTGGCTGACGGCATTTTCGATTCTGCTAAATCCTCTGTCATAGATGTTGCCTTTCCATTGGCTGGCACCATGGTGTTTTTTTTAGGCTTAATGAATATTGCCGAAAGGGCTGGAGCCATTCAAAAACTGGCAAAATGGATGAATCCTTTTTTAAGTAGATTGTTTCCAGGGGTACCTCCAAATCACCCTGCAATGGGACATATGGTAATGAATTTTAGCGCCAATATGCTTGGATTAGATAATGCAGCAACTCCATTTGGTTTAAAAGCCTTGGAAAGCTTACAATCTTTAAATCCTGAAAAAGAAAAAGCGACCAATGCTCAAATCATGTTTTTGGTTTTACATACAAGTGGGTTGACCATTATTCCTTTGACCATTATTTCCTATCGTTTAGCTGCCAACTCCCAAGATGCAGCTAGTATTTTTATTCCCTGTGTTTTGGCTACCATTGGAACTACTTTAGCTTCGATTATGATGGTAGGGTGGTATCAAAAAATAAAATGGGATAAAGTATTAATTGGTTGGCTATTGGGGTTGATCATTTTATTAGTGGGCATTATGGCAGGGGTGAGTACCTTATCAATGGCGCATAAAGAAATGTTTTCGAAAGTGGTAGGAAATGGTTTATTGATGGTGATTATTGTTGGCATCATAGCAGGAGGCGCGTATAAAAGAATTTCGGTTTTTGATGCATTTATAGAGGGAGCTAAAAATGGCTTTGATGTAATTATTAAAATCATTCCATATTTAGTAGCTATGTTAGTGGCCATTCGAGTGTTTAGAGACAGCGGCGCCATGGGCTATATCATTAACTTATTTACCTACCTGATTCAATCAACAGGAATGAATACTGAATTCATAGGTGCCTTACCAGTAGCCATTATGAAACCATTAAGTGGTAGTGGAGCGAGAGGGATGATGCTAGATATATTTCAAACCCAAGGGCCAGATTCATTTGTTGGAAAATTAGCTTCTATATTTCAAGGCTCCGCAGATACTACTTTTTATATCATAGCATTGTACTTTGGTAGTGTAGGCATTAAAAAAATAAGGTATGCTTTATGGGCTGGACTATTTGCAGATTTGATAGGGGTGGTAATTGCCATTTTAATTGGCTATACCTTTTTTAAATAACAAATTATTTCCCTTCACTCATTTTCATTACTTCCTTCCATTCTTGGTCTGTAACTGGTTGCACAGACAATCGACCTAGCTTTACTAATGCCATATTGGATAAATTAGTATTGGCTTTAACGTCAGCTAACTTAACAGGATGCTTTAGTTTTTGATGAGGTGCAAAATCTACGGCCAACCAAGCTGTTTCTTCCGTAGTAGGATCCTGGTAGGCTTCTTTTACCACTTTAGCAATACCAACTATCTCCATTCCTTCATTGCTATGATACCAAAAGGCAAGATCACCTTTTTTCATAGATCTCAAATTGTTACGAGCTCCATAATTTCTAACACCATCCCAACAAGTACGCTTGTCTATGTTAAATTGATCCCAAGAATATTTGAAGGGTTCTGATTTAATTAACCAATAGGCCATAGTAAAACTATTTTGAAAAATGTAGAAAATTAAAATTTAGAAAGTTAAAATTTTAGTAAGGTAATAAAATAAATAGGGAATTAATATCCACTAGCGAGTACATCTGCTAAATGTAGTATTTGCACATTATTACCATTGAATTTCATGCGCCCATCTAAATGCATTAAACAACTTAAATCGGTACTAATTAAATATTCCGCATTGGTATTTATAATGTTATCTATTTTTTGGTCTGCCATAGCCACACTAATGGTATCATATTTCACTGCGAAACTTCCTCCAAAACCACAACAGGTTTCGACTTCATTCATTTCTACTAATTCTAAACCAGCCACTTTAGATAAAAGCGTTCTAGGCTCTTGTTTAATATGACATTCTCTTAAAGCAGCACAACTATCATGATAAGTGGCCTTGCCTTCAAATTTCGCACCTAGGTCGGTTACATTTAATATTTTAACCAAGAATTCAGAAAGCTCAAACATTCTATTGGTTACTTTTTTAGCAGGACTTTGAAAAGCATTGTTCTCAAAAATTTTACCAAAATTATTTCTTACAAATCCAGTACAACTTGCACTAGGACTCACAATATAATCGGCACCATCAAAGTCTTGAACAAATTTGGTACATACATCTTTAGACTCACTCCAAAAACCAGCATTGAAAGCAGGTTGGCCACAACAAGTTTGTT
>CAINFN010000184.1 GCA_903848125.1 uncultured Bacteroidota bacterium | reverse complement strand
GTTAATTTTAACCAAACCTGTTTTTTTAATATAAAATCAAAAAGGTTATACGTTTTTTATGCAGGTTTATACAGTCAAAAATCCCATATATCCACCAAATATTTAATTATCCACCAAGCCATTGTTAGTTTATTATACCCCCTTTTTCCATTTAAGTAGTTAAAAACTAAGCCTGTACCGCGTTTTTCATGCTATAAATCATTATTTTTGTCCTCCTATAATAATATATATATGTCAATTATTCAGAACATTAGAGAAAGAGGTGCTTGGATCATCTTTGGTATTATCGCGATTGCTTTAATTGCTTTCATTTTACAAGATGGTATTGGTAGAAAAAGAGGCGGTTCAGATGTAACAACACTTGGTAAAGTGAATGGAGAGGTTATTAATAAGATTGACTTTGAAGAAAAGTTAGATGTACAGTTAAAAAACTACGAATCTCAGGGCGTAAAGAGAGAACAACTAATGGGTTACTTATGGAATCAAGAGGTTGACCGTCTTTTGTTTAAATCAGAAGAAAATAAATTAGGCATTAGTGTTGGTTCAAAAGAACTTACTGATGTGTTATTTGGAAACGAATCTCCTTTTAAACAAGAGTTTACCGACAAGAACACAGGAGAGTTTAGAGTAAACGATGCAAAACAAGCTGTTGCACAAATAAAAAAATCAAAAAATAGTACGCAAATAAATCAAGTTGAAAAGTTTTATATCGAACCCGCTATTGAAAACAGACTTAGAAATAAATTTCAAGCACTTGTGGTGAAGGGTGTTCAAGTTCCTACTTGGTTAGCAGAAAAACAACTTTCAGAAACAACAAGCGTATCAAGCATTTCATTTGTGGGTGTACCTTATACTAGCATTCCTGATAGTACTATAAAGGTTTCAAATAATGATATTGCAGCTTATTTAAAGGATAACGCTGCAGCCTACCAAGTAGAAGAGGCGAGTAGAAGTATCGGATATGTTGGTTTTAGCGCAGCTCCATCTAGCGCAGATAGCTCAATAGTAAGGGATGCCCTTATTGCACAAAAAGCAGATTTTAAAAACGCAACCGACCCTGCTGTATTTTTAAACAAAGTGGGTACAGATATACCTTATTATAATAGTTATATAAGCAAGAAGTCTTTAATGGTTCCTCAAAAAGATTCTATACTTAATGGTGGAATTGGAAATGTATACGGACCGTATTTAGATGGGAAAAACTATGGATTAGCAAAGGTGATTGGTGTTAAACAATGGCCTGATAGTGCAAGCATGAGACATATATTAATCGCGACCATTAACCCCGCTTCTGGACAACAAATTAGAGATGACAGTTCTGCAAAAAAATTAGCGGATAGCATTAGTCTTGCTATAAAAGGAGGCGCCTCTTTTGATGCCTTATGTCTTAAATATTCTAATGACGAAGCTAGTAAAGCAAAGGGCGGCGTGTATCCTTATTATCCTCAGGCTCAAATGGTGTTGCCTATTAATGATTTTACATTTGATAATGCCGTTGGTACAAAAGGGGTTGTTAAAACAGATTTTGGATTTCATTATGTAGAAGTTTTAAAACAAACAGCAAGGGGGCCAGCCTATAAACTTGCCTATATTTCCAAACCAATTATAGCTAGCAATGAAACTATAACTGCGGCTTCCACAGCAGCAGCTCAATTTGCATCTTCATCAAAAGATTTAAAATCATTTAATGAGAATGCAGTTAAAATTAACAAACAAGTTTTACCAGCAACTGGTATTAAAATTAATGATTTCGATATTCAAGGAATTGGAACTTCAAGAACAACAGTACGTTGGGTTTTTGATAATAAAGTAAATTCTGTATCAGAACCATTTGAAGTGGGTGACTATTATTTTGTGGCAGCTGTTTCTGGAATAGAAAAAGAAGGTACCGCCAGTGTTGAAGCCGCAAGACCTCAAGTAGAGGGAATTATCAGAGATAAAAAGAAAGCAGAAAAATTAAGAACTAGTTTAAAAGGAAATAATCTTGAAACCATATCAACAAGTGCAAGAGCCAATATACAAAGAGCAGATAGCATTGGTTTTCTTTATTCAATGATTCCGGGCTTGGGTAACGAGCCAAAATTAGTGGGAGCTTCATTTAATAAATCATTAATTAACAAGGTAAGTGAACCTATTGCAGGAAATACAGGTGTTTTTGTAATTAGCGTAAACGCAGTTGGTGCAAAACCTTCTTCACAAGATCCTGCTTTTTTCAAAGAAGAGTTATTGCAAAGAACAAGAAGCGTGTTGTTTAGAACAAGCACAGCGCTTAAAAAAATTGCTAAGATTGTTGATAATAGGGCGAAGTTGTACTAATGTCCGAGATAGTAAATAATAAAGTTGCAGACAGTGGTATTGTTAGTATTGATTTAGCAAGCCTACTACCAGCGAACGAGGTTGTTTTATTTGATATTAAGCCCTATCTTTTCATGGAGCTAATATTAAAAGAAAAAGAATTTCGTGCCGCACTTATATCTATAGACTGGTCTATTTACAAAGACAAGGTGGTTGGTATAATATGTTCTACCGATGCCATCATTCCGATGTGGGCCAATATGCTTATTGTTTCTGCCCTGAATCCATTTGTTTCTGCTGTTTATTTTGGTGATGAAAATAAAATAAGAGAACAACAAATACTTGAAAATATTTCAAAAATAAATCCTTCCGATTACGCCAATCAAAGGGTGGTCATTAAAGGCTGTGGAGAAACACCCATTGGGGAGTCGGCCTATATTGCGATTACTCAAAAACTAAGACCCGCTGTAAAAAGCATCATGTATGGTGAGCCATGTAGCACCGTTCCTGTTTTTAAGCGAAAGGATTAATGAGCCTCTAACCAATTTTTACCAACCCCCACTTCCGCTTCAACAGGAACTCCATTAGGTAATTCTAACGCAGCCTTCATACAATTTAATATTAACTCTTTTAAAGCCGGTAACTCTTTTTCTACTGCATCAAATACCAATTCATCGTGTACCTGTAAAATCATTTTGGACTCCCAGTTTGTTTTTTTCATTTCGGCGTGAATCTTAATCATAGCAAGTTTGATCATATCTGCCGCCGATCCTTGAATAGGAGAGTTGATGGCATTTCTTTCTGCAAAACCACGCACGGTAAAATTGCTGCTATTAATATCCCTTAACCATCTTTTTCTTCCCATTAGTGTTTCAACAAAACCTAATTCTTTCGCATTATTTATTTGTTGATCCATATACAATTGAATATTTGGAAACTCTTTTTTGTAGTTGTCAATTATTTCTTTTGCTTCTGTTCTAGAGATGCCTAGGTTTTCGGCTAATCCAAAAGCGCCTTGACCATAAATAATTCCAAAGTTCACACTCTTGGCTTTGTAGCGCATTTCTTTTGTTACCTCTTCCTCTTTAATTCCGTAAACTTTAGCCGCTGTGGCCGTATGAATGTCTTTTCCTAACTTAAACGCTTCACACATATTTGGATCACCGCTAATAGCAGCTACAATTCTTAATTCAATTTGAGAGTAATCGGCGCTCACTAAAACTCTACCTTTTTCACGTGGAATAAATGCTTTTCTTATTTCTCTACCCCTTTCAGTTCTAATGGGAATATTTTGTAAGTTTGGATTGGTACTACTTAATCTACCTGTTACCGCTACCGCTTGTGCATAGCTGGTATGCACCCTGCCCGTTTTAGCATTAATTAATTCAGGAAAAGAATCCACAGAGGTAGATTTTAATTTTGTTAATTCTCTAAAATTTAAAATATCATCTACAATTTTATGCTTGGCCGCCATTTTTTGTAAAACATCTTCACCCGTCGCGTATTGTCCTGTTTTTGTTTTCTTTGCTTTAGCATCTAATTTTAATATATCAAACAACACTTCACCTAATTGTTTTGGAGAAGCTAAATTAAATCTTACGCCAGCTTGTTCATAAACACGCTCCTCACTTTTTTTAGCATCCACCTCTAATACTTTACTATACTCATTTAAAAAATCAATATCTACTTTCACGCCCTCGTATTCCATATCTACCAGTACACGTACTAAAGGGTTTTCTACTTCATTAAATACTTTTTCTACGCCACGCTTTTTAATTAAAGGCGTAAAACAATTTTTTAATTGTAAAGTAATATCAGCATCTTCTGCTGCGTACTCTGTTACTTGGTCCAAGGGCGCATCGCGCATGGTGCCCTGGTTTTTTCCTTTCTTTCCAATAAGCGTGGTAATAGAAATAGGCTCATAACCTAAAAACTGTGCACTTAGCAAATCCATACTGCGCCTGCCTTCTGGCTCAATTACATAATGCGCCAGCATGGTATCGAATGTTTTACCCAATAGTTCCACGCCATACCACTTCAACACTAAAAAATCATATTTTAAGTTTTGTCCAATCCAAACAATGTCTTTGTTTTTAAACAAGGGTTCAAATAGTGCCAATGTTTTTTTAGCCTCAGCTTCGTTTGCAATTGGAATATAAAATCCTTCATGTTCTTTATATGAAAAGCTTAACCCCACCAACTCTACATCGTTGGCATTAATACCCGTTGTTTCTGTATCAATACAAATTTCTTTTTGTGCCGATAGTTCTTTCACAAAGGCCAGAATGTTTTCCTTTCCCTCAATGGCTTTATAGGAATGAGGCGTATTGGCACTATTTTTATTTACTACCAACTCCACTGGTAAATCTTCATCGCTCAGATCTTCACCCCCCTCTTCTGCTACATCGTTATTAATAGAAGGCCCTTCTTTTTTATCTGCAATGCCTTTTTTATTTTTTGTTTTTACATTTACCGTATTTCCAAATAAGTCCGTTTGTTCTTGTTTGGCTGCTGCTACCTCTGCCGCACCCGCACCGCCACTCACCGAAAACGCTTCACCTAAAATTCTTTTACCTAATGTTTTAAATTCTAACTCATTAAATATTTCAGCAAGTGCTGATTTGTTCTTCTCTTTTAATCTAAATTCTTCCTCATGAAAAGTGACTGGGACATTCGTAATAATAGTAGCTAGTTTTTTACTCATGATGGCCGATTTTTTACCTGCACGAACCTTCTCCCCCATAGATCCTGTAATCTTATCAGCATTGTCTAAAACACCCTCTAGTGTTCCATATAATTTTAATAGTTTGGCTGCGGTTTTTTCACCCACCCCCGGAATCCCAGGAATATTATCTGAAGCATCACCCATCAACCCAAGCATGTCAACCACTTGTTCCACTCTTTCTATATCCCATTTTTTACAAATCTTTTTTGCATCCACTATTTCTTCTTTATTACCGAATGCTGGGGGTTTCCATATATATACATTAGGATGAATCAATAGTTGTCCATAATCTTTATCCGGCGTCACCATGTACACTTCATACCCCTTATCAGCTGCTTGCCAAGCAAGTGTACCAATAATATCATCTGCCTCATACCCATCATACTCAATAACTGGAATATTAAAACCTTCAATGATGGCTTTTATATGTGGTAAAGAATCTAATAAATCCTCTGGCGCCTCCTGACGATTTGCCTTATAGTCTGAAAAATCGGTATGTCGTTCAGTAGGGGCGTGTGTATCAAAACATACAGCAATATGCGTAGGGTTTTCTTTTCTTATAATTTCTAAAAGTGTATTTGTAAATCCAAACTGCGCATTGGTGTTAATACCTGTTGTGGTGATTCGCGGCGTACGTATCAATGCATAATAGGCACGATAAATTAACGCAAGCGCATCCAATAAAAATAGTTTTTTAGACATGATGCTAAGTTAACAAAAAAAACCTCCCCATTACCAGTGTAACAAGGAGGTTTTTAAAATGTTAAAATCTTATTATTTTATAATGCTATTTAATTTTGTATTTGTATTTATAGCGTTCATATAATTGCTTTTGTTTATTGTCTAATGATATATCACGACCTTGAATAAAAGCTTTGCTTAATTGGTTGCCGCGCATGTCTAAAATGTCTCCCTCGCTAATAAACAAGTTGGCATCTTTTCCTACTTCAATAGATCCGGTAACATCATCGATTCCCAATATTTTAGCTGTATTTAGCGTAATAGAACTTAAAGCCTCTTCTTTGTCTAAACCATAGGCAGCTGCAGTTCCTGCATTAAAACTGATATTACGTTGTTTGGCCTGATCGTTGGCGTCATTAATAGCAAAAAGGACCCCTGCTTTCTTTAGCTGTGCTGGTAATTTGTAAAGCTGATCAATATCGTCATCCTCTGTTGTTGGCAATGCATGCTGATTGTCTAATATTACAGGAATTTTATTTTCAACTAAAATATTGGCAATTTGTAGACTTTCTACAGCCCCCACCAAAACTATATTAAATCCAAATGTTTTACCCAAATCAATGGCAAGTAACATTTGTTTTACTTCGTTGGCGCGTATGTATAATTTTTGCTTCCCCGTGTACAAGCCACGAACCGCTTCAAATTTTAAATTATTTGAAACATGATTTTTTTCATTCAAATAGGCTTTTGCGTCTGTAAAGAATTTTTTTAATACTTCAATTTTTTCAAATGCAGCTTTTAAAGGATCACCGCCAGCTTGAGGTCTCATAAATCCACCACGACCTCTTCTTGGCAGTAGCGTTGGCATATTTATAAACATACCAATATCGGTTTTATAAGCAGCATCTTCATAATTCCAAGCGTCAAGCTGAACGATACTAGAGCTACCTTCAATCAAATCTCCCATTGGAGCAACATGCGCAAGCAATACCCCATTAGATCTTAATACATTGGTTACTTTTGAGTCGGTATTGTAAGAAACTATACTTCTTATGCTTGCATTATTTTCTCCAATTTCTTGATAATCATTGCTACCGCGTACACCACTGTTAATCTCTCTCAATCCAAGACTTGATAATGGTAATATTAAACCAGGATACACCTGCTTACCGGTTGCATCTATGATCGTAGCATCCGCTGGCGCGGTTATATTATTACCTACTTCTTTTATTTTACCATTTACAAATACGACCGAAGCATCGTTTAATATGGAACCATTGCCCACGTGTATTGTTGCGTGTGTAATAACAGTGGTTCCTTTTTGAGCAACCGCTGGATAAACATTCTCTTGTGCTTTAGCGCTCGTATAAATCAAAGCAAGAGAGAGTGCTATTATTGTTAAATTTTTCTTTTGCATAAATTAATCTTTTTGATTTTCGTAAATAGTAGCTAAACCATCTTCATGATCATGATCACCACAAGTTAAAAGTACTTGATAGCTAGGCGTTGCTGGTTTTGTAGGTGCACCCATTTTTTTATCGCCCAACATTTTTTGGGTCAAACGAGTTTTTTCAGCAGCCACAGTTTGATGCATTGCAGCATCTTTTTCTCTATCAAAATACACTACCCCATCCACAATGGTATACAATGATTTCGCATAAATACTTAAAGGATTATCTGACCATAAAACTAGATCGGCGTCTTTACCTACTTTAATACTACCTACTTTATCAGCAACATGCATTGCTTTAGCAGGATTAATAGTTACCATTTTTAAAGCTTCTTCCTCTGATACACCACCATATTCAACCACTTTAGCTGCTTCTTGATTTAATCTTCTTGCCATTTCTGCATCATCAGAATTAATACAAACATTTAAACCCACTTTCTGCATAATTGCTGCATTATAACTAATGGCATCAATCACTTCTGTTTTGTACATAAACCAATCAGAGAACGTAGAGACATTTGAACCATGCGCTTTCATTTTATCGGCAACCTTATACCCCTCTAAAATATGTGTAAAAGTGTTCACTGTAAAACCATATTTATCTCCAATGCGCATCATATAAGTAATCTCTGGTGAAACATAAGAGTGACAAGTAATAAATCTTTTTTTATTCATAATTTCTACCAACGCGTCTAATTCCAAGTCTCTTCTGGTATTTGGATTTTCTTTCATCGCTTTTTGATAGTCAACAGCTCTATCAAAAGCGTCGTTTAAAACTTCTTCAACACCCATACGCGTATCTGGAAAACGATTATTATTAGCACTAGTAGTACGTTTTACGTTTTCACCCAAAGCAAATTTTATAAATCCATCTGCACCTGCAAATTTTAATCCTTCGTCTGTTGCACCCCAGCGTAGTTTAATTAACTGAGTTTGTCCGCCAATGGTATTGGCTGAACCATGTAAAATATGGGATGAAGTTACACCGCCACTAAGTTGACGGTATATATTTATATCTTCTGGATTTAAATTATCTCCAATACGTACTTCTGATGTTACTGATTGCGCCCCCTCGTTGGTAGACATGGCGGCAATGTGAGAGTGTTCGTCAATTATCCCAGCGCTTAAGTGTTTGTTGGTACCATCTATTACTTTTGCTGTTGCTTCTGATAAACCTTTTCCAATTTTTGCAATCTTTCCGTTTTTAATCAATACATCTGTATTTTTTAAAACACCCTCTTTATCACTTGTCCAAACCGTTGTATTTTTTATTAAAATGTTTTCTTGTGTAGGGATGGTTTCATTTCCAAACCCAGCAAATGGGAAGGTTACTTTAGCTAATGCCTTTAAGGTATCATTTGCTTTTTTATTTTCTGCTGTACTTCCCATTGGAGCAATTAAGCTAGCTGTCCATGTTGTTTTATTTCCTGCTGCATCTGTACCAATACCAGACCAATTGGTACCAATCAATGTACCGCCCAAGCGCAGTTGTTCTGCACCTCTTCCTTTTTTATTTGGGAAGCTAATTTTTACAATGGATTCGTTAATGGTCAATTTTGCTGGTAAGGTATCAGCACCAATGATAGATGCAGATAAGTCCTTTTTAACTTCTAAATTATATTCACTGTTTACTCCATTGTTGTTCACTGAGATTTTATATTTACCTGCATAAGTTTTCCAAGCAGATTCGTTAACATCGTATTTATTTCCTTGTACCCAGTTTTCAATAATTTTTGAAGCGCTTGCAAATACGGGTTCGGTAGTAATAATAAAGTTGGCTAATTTACCAGCTTCTAATGAACCCACTTGATCATATACACCAAGCTGAGTGGCTGGTGTTTTGGTTAATGCCTCAAGTGCTTTATTTTCTGATAAACCGTATTGAATTGCTTTTCTAATATTAGCAAGAAATGCTTTGTTGTCTTTTATATCTGCACTACTAATACTAAAATTAATATTCGCTTTTTCAAATGCACTCAAATTGGTTGGTGCTAATTCCCAGTGTTTCATATCTGCTAAAGAAACAAAACGTGCGTCATTAGGATCTTCCACATCCATCGCCATAGGAAAATCTACTGTTAATATATAAGACGCTTTTGTTTTAGCCATTTCGTCTATTCTTTGGTAACCGTTGTCACCTCCTTTAATAATGTATTGAACCCCAAATTCATCACCAATACGATCTGCTCTAACTGTATTCCATTTATCATCTGCAGCAAATATTTGTGGAAGTGATTGATTGCTATTCCAAGCTTCTAATGATAAGTTTGTTCCTTCGCCAGCTGGTTTGTTTTTATACCATTTAGCATCTAAATAGGTTTGACGCAAAAGAGCGATAGAACCCATTAAACTACTTGGATAAGATTGGGTAGAAGTGCCCTTTTCAAAAGAAAAAACCGCCGCAGCTTTTGTTTTTAATAATGCAAGGTTGTTATTTTCTGTAGCTAAGCTCACAACAGCCCCTGTACCTCTTGCAATACCATCTTTAATATGAGTGAATACGGTTCCAAAACCATTAGCTCTAAATGAGGTCGCCGAAGCTTCATCTATTGCAAACACATCTGCCGCATTTATTTCTGGTTTAACAGCTTGGTTCCAATTATATGCGCCTGGTTTATTAGAAAGAAATTGTCCTGGGGCACCATAGTTAAAACCACCTGCTGCTCTTTTTGGACCACCCACGCCATAATCCGTAAAAGGATCTATAAAAGAGGGATAAATAAATTTGCCTGCACAATTAATAACAATGGCTTCTTTTGGAATGACCACGCCAGTGCCAACTGCTATAATTTTACCCTGATTAATTAATAAAGTAGCATTTTCAATTTTAGTTTTTTCGTTTTGTACAATGGTTGCATTAGTAAATGCATATAGGCTTGTACGAACGTCTCTAATGCCATTAATAGGGAATGTTTCTTGAGCCTTCGTTGTTACAAAGAGGCCAACAAGAAAAATCCACAAAAAAACCTTTTTCATACGCTTCATGTTTTAGTATTTATAAAGAAAGATACTAAAGCTACTAAAAAGACTGTTTGAAAATGTTTGAAAAGGAAGAATATTTTATGAACGGCTAGGTCTAAAGCGGAGACCACTTATTATCTTCCAATAAATACCATCAGAATTTGTATATCACTAGGATTTACACCGCTAATTCTACTTGCTTGGCCAATGGTAAGGGGTCTAATTTTTTTAAATTTTTGAAGGGCTTCTATAGATAGAGCTGAAAGTTTATCATAATCAAAATTGTTGGGAATCATTTTATTTTCCAGGGTCAACATGCGTTCTACAATCTCTTTTTCTTTCTCTATATAACGCTCGTACTTAATTTGTATTTCTGCTTGTTCTAAATGATCTACTTCTTTATCTACTAATTTTTCTTGCAATTCCGCACAGTTTTCAATGACTTGGCCAAGGTTAATATTGGGTCGTAGCAAGAGTTTCGAAGCTTTTTGTTTTTCAGTAATCACCATAGAATCAATACTGGTTAAAAACCCATTCACCTCATCTGGTATAATAGTTTGATTAGAAAGTATTGTTTTAATATTGGCTACTTCGTTTGTCTTTTCTTCTACTTTGCGCATTCTATCTGCACTTGCAAAACCTAAATTATAACTAAGCTCTGTTAATCTTAAATCGGCATTATCCTGTCTTAATAGTGTTCTAAATTCTGCACGTGAGGTAAACATTCTGTAAGGTTCGTTGGTTCCCTTACTAATTAAATCATCAATCAATACACCAATATAAGCATCGCTTCTTTTAAGAATGAGTGGCGATTGGTTGGTAATTTTTAAATGTGCATTGATGCCCGCCATGATTCCTTGACAAGCCGCCTCTTCATAACCCGTAGTACCATTTATTTGACCTGCAAAATAAAGATGGGAGATGGCTTTTGTTTCAAGCGTGTAGCCTAATTGAGTAGGTTGAAAATAATCGTATTCTATGGCATAGCCCGGACGGAACATACGTGCGTTTTCAAAACCAGGTACTCTACGAAGAGCTTCGTATTGAACCTCCTCTGGTAAGCTAGTGCTAAATCCGTTCACATAAATTTCAACAGTATTCCATCCTTCTGGTTCTACAAATAATTGATGTCTTTCTCTGTCAGCGAATCGGTTAATCTTGTCTTCTATGCTGGGACAGTATCTTGGACCCACTCCTTCAATACGACCTTGATACATGGGGCTACGATCAAATCCAGTTCTTAAAATATCATGAACGATGTTATCTGTATAGGTTATCCAGCAAGAACGTTGGTCTTTTGCTTTAACCCTTGGTATATCCATATAAGAAAAGCCCACAATCTCCTCATCCCCTTTTTGCTCTTCCATCTTTGAATAGTCTAAACTACGACCATCCACTCTTGGAGGCGTACCCGTTTTAAGTCTATCTGATTCTAATCCAAAGGAAACTAGCTGTTCGGTAATTCCGGTCGCCGCTTTTTCAGCGACTCTTCCACCACCTATTTGTTTTTCACCAATATGTATTATTCCATTTAAGAAGGTTCCGCTGGTTATAATTACCGCGTCAGCTTCTATTTTATGCCCCAAACTGGTGATGACCCCGCAGGCCTTATTGTTTTTAATGATAAGCTCGTTCACTGAATCCTGGTAAAAGTCCACGTTGGGGGTGTTTTCTAGCATCTCTCTCCACTTGGAAGCAAACAATTGCCTATCATTCTGGGCTCTAGGGCTCCACATGGCAGGCCCCTTACTCTTATTAAGCATTCTAAACTGAATAGTACTTAGGTCAGTGACAATGCCGCTATATCCACCCAGGGCATCTATTTCCCTTACTATCTGACCCTTGGCAATTCCACCCATGGCAGGGTTACAACTCATTTGGGCAATGGTTTGCATATTCATGGTCACCAATAAAACCTTGGAGCCCATATTGGCCGCCGCCGCTGCTGCTTCACAGCCTGCATGGCCGGCACCTACTACTATGACATTGTATTTGGGAAACATATAAGTGTGCAAAGATAAGCCTGTATTGAATACCAAGCAATTCAATTAATAACAAAGGT
>CAINFN010000183.1 GCA_903848125.1 uncultured Bacteroidota bacterium | reverse complement strand
GCAAAGCCTAATTGTAAACTTAAAATTACTTGACTCAGTATCAAAAGCGCATCTACATGTTCTTCTCCCATAATGCCAATGACTAATAGTGCAGGAATAATGGCAATGAGTCGGGTTAATAAACGTCTTATCCAAGGATTCAATCTTAATTTTAAATACCCCTCCATCACAATCTGACCCGCCAAAGTACCGGTCACTGTTGAGCTTTGGCCTGCAGCAATTAAAGCAATGGCAAATAATATAGGTGCTAATCTAGAACCTAACAAAGGGGCAAGCATAGCATGCGCTTCTTCAATTCTTGCAACATGCGTATTACCTGTTGTAAAAAAAGCAGTGGCTGCTAAAATTAAAATAGAAGCATTTACAAAAAAGGCAGCATTTAAAGCGATGGCACTATCGATAAAATTATAAAGTATTGATTTTCGAATACCCTTGCTGCTTCTTTCAATTTTTCTGGTTTGTACTAAAGCAGAATGTAAGTATAAATTATGTGGCATCACGGTGGCGCCGATAATACCCACTGCTATGTATAATGCCTCAGGTGATAATTTGGAAGGGATAAAACCTTTAATGGCATAAGATAAATCTGGTTTAGCAATAAACAATTGTATTAGAAAACTAAAACCAATGGTAGCCACCAATACTAAAATAAAGGCCTCTAATTTACGAATACCATAACGTTGTAAGAATAAAAATAGAAAAGTATCAAAAACAGTTATTAAAGTACCATACATTAATGGCATACCTGTTAATAATTTAATTCCAATGGCCATGCCTAATACTTCTGCTAAGTCGGTGGCGGCAATAGCAATCTCTGCTAATACATATAATATGAAATTTACAAAAGGAGGATAGGTTTCTCTATTGGCTTGTGCTAAATCTAATCTGCGCACAATACCTAGTCTTGCACTTAAACTTTGTAATAAAATGGCCATTAAATTACTAAGCAGTAAGACCCATATTAATTGATACCCAAATTTTGCACCCCCTTGTAAATCCGTGGCCCAATTACCTGGGTCCATATATCCCACACTTACCAAATAAGCAGGCCCTAAGAATGCAAATAGCTTTCGCCAACCACGTTTATTTTGAACGGGTACCGACTCATTTAAACTATCTAGGGATTTATCTTGCATAACTACATGTAAATTTAATCATAAAACCCTTGTGTAACTCGGTTTGTTAGTCTATTTTAGCAAAAAATTGGAACATGCGCAGGTGTTATATTATAGGGCTGGTCTGTTTAATGATAGCTTGTTCTGAAGAAAAGCCAGACTTTACTGGGAATACCCCTATTAAAATAAATAATTTTAATAAAATTTTTAAAACAGCCGCCTTACCTGTTACTATTTCTGACACCAATTTAAATCGTATTACAGACACCTTATCTATTGGCAGAAAAGCGCTGGTTCAATTTGTACCTGATTCAGTTGTTGAATTTATAATAAGTAAAAAAGATAAGAAGGCAGTTTTACACCCTATTTTTAAAATAGAAAAAGAACAAGAATATTATTTACTTTTTCGGGTACAACATGCCACCAATTTTGAAATTTGCATCATTGTTTTTAGCAAAAAGAATAAATATTTAGGTTATAAAGTAATTACTGATTTTAAAGATGAAAATAAAGGCTCAAGGCAATATGGTAAAGTGCTAAGTATTAATAAAGAACCTTCTTTTTTAGTAGAAGAAAATAAAATGAGCGGAGACAATTCATTAACCTATGAAAAAAAGGGTTGGGCATACATTGACAGTAGTTTTAGACTCATTTATTTTGACAGCAATAAGAAGCCAGAAAATAGCAAAGTAATTAATCCTTTGGATACACTTCAAATGAATAATCCATTTAGTGGGGATTATGGTAATGATGCTAAAAATTTCATCTCTATCAGAGATTATGCAGTACCCAATAAGTATCAAT
>CAINFN010000182.1 GCA_903848125.1 uncultured Bacteroidota bacterium | reverse complement strand
TTAGGGCATGACATTACTTTATTATTAGATGGAGCTGTGAAAAATGAAATCGTATTAAATAATTATTATGCTGCTGCTTTTAATACCTATCAGAAAGGAAGTATCAAATATGTATTACCCGCTATGTCTATAGGAGCTCATCAGTTAATCATTAAGGCCTGGGACTTACTAGGTAATTCAAGCAAAGACACCCTTCGTTTTATAGTACCAGATACCACAGGGGTGCTTTTAAATAAAGTGAATAATTTTCCTAATCCTTTTTCCAATACCACTACATTTAGTTTTGAACACAATCAACCAAGTGCAGCATTAACAGTAAGTCTTACGCTGTATGATAACAATGGGGTAACTTTATTTTCAAGACCTTTATCAGCTCAATACCATACCAATAAAGTGGTTTCTTATTGGGATGGAACAGATGCGGGCGGCCATCTTATAAATCCTGGTATTTATTTTTATAAAATCACGCTTAGCAATGGCAAGGAGACAAAGGTGATGACCAATAAATTAATCAAATTTTAAAGTAAGCTTAATAGGAATGCATTACCTTTATATTCATATATTGAAATTGTAGTTATCATGATTCAGCTTAAGTACAAAGCCTTTATTTTTTCTTGCATTACATTATTTTTATCCCATAGTGCTTGGAGTCAAATTAACATTCAAAATACGGCTGTACCATTCATGTTAATTTCCCCGGATGCGCGTTCGGGTGGTATGGGCAATTTATCATTGGCCATGTCGCCAGATGCCAATGATCTTTTTGGGAACACGGCCAAGCTTCCCTATATGGCGGAGAAGCAAGGTTTTCTAATCAACTATACACCTTGGTTAAAGGACTTAGGATTAACAGATGTGTATTTAGCAAGTGCAGGGTACTATAAAAAATTAAATGCAATCAGTGCACTTAATAGTTCATTGCGCTTTTTTAGTTTAGGAAATATTGATTTTACTGATGAATCTGGAAATACATCACTTCCTTCGCAACGCCCTTCGGAATTTAGTTATGACTTAGGATATAGTGTTTTGCTTACGGATAAGTTAAGTATGGGGGTTACATTAAGGTACATTCATTCTAAGTTAGTTTCTGGTCCAATACAAACCACCTATTATAGAGCTGGTAATACTTTATCAGGGGACATTGCTTTATTTTACAAGCAGAACGAAAACTTACAAGGCTTGCACGCAGGTTTATTGCTTTCTAATTTAGGAGGTAAAATAAGTTACACCGATAATGATCATAAATATTTTATACCAGCCAACATGGGTTTGGGGGTAGGGTATCTAAATAAGTTTGATGCCGAAAATTCACTGGAATTTGGTGTTGATGTGAATCGATTATTAGTTCCTGTAAGTCCAGGAAGTGATAAGGCAGCTATTGACCATTATTTTTCACAGTCGGTGGTATCAAGTTGGTTCAATTCTTTTACAGCTAAAGAGGGGATGCCATTGGGGGAATCAATCAAAGCTTCAACTGGGTTGGAATACAATTATGTAAATCGATTTTATTTAAGGGCTGGCTATTTTTTAGACAATAATAAAAACTTAGGCAATATGCAATACTTTACGATTGGTACAAGCTTTCAATATCAATCTTCTAAGTTTAACATTTCTTATTTGGTTCCATCAGGAGGGGGTCTCTTAAAAAATCCACTTTCAAATACCATTCGATTTGGGAGTATTTTTTACTTCTAGTTTAATTTAATTTTTCAAATTTACTATTTGAATCATTTCCTTTGTTTTTTACCTATTTTTGT
>CAINFN010000181.1 GCA_903848125.1 uncultured Bacteroidota bacterium | reverse complement strand
CCAGATTTGTGCGCCTTGCTCGATAATTTTCTTGAGGTTAATAAACCAAAATTCAATTACGAAGATAGGCGTGAGCCGTTTAATGCCAATATTTAATAGCCAAAAATCCTGTACCCTTGTATCTATTAAATTAGAGAAACTCGGATAAGTTTGGATTTGTTAATTAAATTAACAATCTAAATCAGCTCAGCAGGAATTAAAAGGGTAGAAAAATTTTGGCTATTTTTCTCATATCAAAAAATCGGGTAGTTTTTTTGTGGGTTTATATTCAACAACCTTAGCTGTTTTAATATCTTTTCTGCATTCTTTGTGCTTTTCAAAATCCTTTATCGGGTGAAAAATATTATTGGGCAGTTGCACAAATTCATCAAGTCCCCATTCGCCCATCCATACAACACTTTTCAATTCTTTTGCATCAACTACTTTTAGTCCTTTTTGCATTGCAATAGTATTAAACATTGCTTCGATGTAAAATAATCTTTTGTTTTCGCTAACATAGTTTCTGATTTCAGCTAACATTTTTTTGGAAAACATTGCAGCGCAAACCATCGAATGGTAGTATGGTGGCTCTATTTTATCAACAATATGCGACCAATGCCAATCGTTCAAATTATCTCGTTTCAAAAAGTTATTCGGGGTAACCAAATCAAAATTTTTGTACTTTTCATTTAGCGTAATAAGCGCATCAATACTTGGAATAAAACAATCATCTTCGAACACCCAAATATTATCAAATGCGCCGATTTGCAAATAAGCAAATAGCCACAAAAATTTATCATAAGCGATTACTTCTTTCTTGATATGGGTAGCCGTTTCGCTAATGTTGCAACCAACGTAACCGTGAGCAATACAAACACTATCTCTAACAAAAAATGTTTCAGCTAAAAACGTCACGTTTACAACCCAATTTAAGTTATCGAAAACATCCAACTTGCTAACCGAATCCACTTGGTCTGAAACGATATAAACTTTTGCAAATTTTTTAGCTGCGATTTCATTTGCAAAATCAAGCGTGTGTTGATTTATTTCTTTGCACAAAAAAGCTATTGCTGTTTTCATCTTAACGTGATTTTGCTGTCGATGTAAAGTGATTTTATTGAGTTTAATACTTCATCTTTTGGCATTTCGTTATAAAGCTGCTCATCTTTTGGCATTTCGTTATAAAGCTGCTCAAGAAACATACGAATATCAATCGTTGACGAATGAATGTACCCATCAGCAATCAGTTCTTTATGCGATTCGTTGGCTTCGTTGTGGGTTAAAACTTTTATTTTTCCATCTCTGCCATAAATAAAAACTATGAGTGGTTCTTTCATTTTAATAACTTTATTTTAAATTGTTTGTTTTGTAATTGCGTAGCTCTCCAAATAACCCCTTGAAACCATGCTTCTTTTTGTTCGGGTTCACTATAAGGACAGTTATCTATCACTTCCTTGCTATTGGTTTCTAAAAGGTTATCTATCAATTGCACTACTTGGTTGTAGGATAGTAAAGGAATTTTCTTCTCTTGAGCAGGGCAAACCCCGAAGTTGTTTATCAATATCTTTTCACTTAATTTAAGTTCCATTTTTTAGTTTAATAAAGTTACCTTATAGATTTTAGTTGCTTTCAAATCCCTTTCAGCTACGCAAATAGTAGTTTGAGTTTTGATTAGCCTACCTCCTTTTGAAGCCCATGAAGTTAAGGCTGCGCTACTTTTGCTACTGTAAAATGTAGCACCCTTTTTTAGGTTCGCTATTGCAAAGCCTTCGATTGTTGAATGTGAATTTTTGTGTCGCATATTTTTATTTATTATAATTATTTGTTAGTTCGTTATTTCTTAATGAAATAGCTATTTTTTTGCCTACTTGCAATGACGAAACACTAAATATTTCAAAATCAAAATCGTTACATATTTTAAAAAATCCTAAATCTAAAAAGTTTGAAAATAAAGTTATATGAGATGTTGAATCATATCCACGTAACTCTATTTCGTATTTATTTTCCATTGCTAAAGCAATTAAAAAGTTTACTACCCTTGTTTCTTTAATCGGTTCTTTCATTTCAAGAATTTATATGGTGTTAAAATAATATATAAGTACAAAAGTGCTTTCTGCCAACGCTTTTCAGCGGTTCTACAATAGCTTTGAATCGTAAGCCAAAGTAGCTTAACGATAATAAAGTGGGCGATAAAT
>CAINFN010000180.1 GCA_903848125.1 uncultured Bacteroidota bacterium | reverse complement strand
TGTAGTAGACGCTAACAATATATTAAAATCTAGAGGAATCACTATTAAGCAGAAATTTTCAAATTTATATGTGATTGAATCTGGTTTATCAGTAAATGATAAAATATTATTAGAGGGTATTCAAATCGTGAAAGAAGATGATAAAATAAAAACGGAATTTATTGCTGCTGAAAAAGCGATAGCGCAAATCAATAAATAAGCGTTTTACCTACAAACAAAAAAATATATGTTCAATAAGTTTATAAAGAGGCCTGTATTATCCATTGTTATATCTGTTATTATAACACTATTGGGTGCACTTGCCATTATTCAGTTACCTGTAACTCAGTTTCCGGTTATCTCTCCACCTAAAGTAAATATTACTGCAGAATATCCTGGAGCTAATGCCGAGCTGATGATTAAATCGGTGGTCATCCCATTAGAAAGAGCTATCAATGGAGTGCCGGGTATGAAGTATATGGAACCAGCTGCTGGTAATGATGGGGTAGCCTCCATTCAAGTGGTATTTGAATTAGGAACCGATCCTAATATTGCTGCCGTGAATGTGCAAAATAGAGTGGCAGCAGTTATTAATAAGTTACCGCCTTTGGTAGTGAGAGAAGGGGTTAAAATTACAAGAGAGGAATCGAATATGCTTATGTATATTAACCTTTATAGTAAGGATACAAGTATGGATGTAAATTTCTTGTATAATTATGCAGACTTAAATGTTCTTTCAGAACTTAAAAGAATAGATGGAGTGGGTTTTGCAGATATTTTAGGAAACAGAGAGTATGCCATGAGAATTTGGTTAAAGCCCGATAGAATGCTAGCCTATAAAGTTTCAGCAGATGAAGTATTAAAAGCATTGGATGAACAAAACTTAGAAGCTGCTCCGGGAAAAACAGGGGAGAGCTCGGGTAAAAAAGCACAAACCTTTGAGTATGTATTAAAGTATCCGGGTAGGTTTAGTACCAAAGAGGGCTATGAAAATATCATACTTAGATCTAGCCCGGATGGACAAGCTATTCGCATAAAAGATATAGCCAATGTTGAATTTGGAAGTACCTATTATGATTTATATTCTAAATTAAACGGAAGGCCAGCAACTTCTATTGTTATTAAGCAATCTTACGGATCTAATGCAAGTGCTGTAATTGCCAATATTAAAAAAAGAATGTCAGAAATTAAAGGCAGTTCTTTCCCTAAAGGAATGGACTATGAAATTAGTTATGACGTTTCTAATTTCTTAGACGCCTCCATTGAAAAAGTAATTCATACTTTAATTGAAGCCTTTTTACTTGTAAGTTTAGTAGTATTTATATTTTTAGGAGATTGGAGATCGACCCTTATTCCTGCCATTGCTGTTCCTGTTTCTTTAATTGGAACTTTCTTTTTTATGCAATTTTTTGGCATTACGCTTAACTTAATAACCTTATTTGCATTGGTACTAGCTATTGGTATTGTGGTAGACGATGCCATTGTGGTAGTAGAAGCAGTGCATGCCAAAATGGAAGAAAATAATTTAGATTCTATTGCTGCCACTGAGCTAGCTATGTCTGAAATTAGTGGAGCCATTATTGCTATTACACTAGTTATGGCGGCTGTATTTATACCAGTAGCTTTTATGCCGGGACCTGTAGGAATATTTTATAGGCAGTTTTCTGTAACCATGGCCACCTCTATTATTTTATCGGGTGTGATTGCATTAACACTAACACCTACACTATGTGCTACTTTATTAAAAAATACGCATGGTGTTCATAAAACAAAAAACTGGTTAAATAATTTCTTAGACAGTTTTAATAATGGTTTTGCCAATGTTTTAAGAAAGTATAAAAAGCTATTAATACTTATCGTAAACAGAAGAATGGTAACGTTTTTAGTGTTAATCGCCTTTTGTCTTGGTACATGGGGCTTAAGCTCAAGAACACCTTCAGGTTTTATTCCGAATGAAGACCAGGGTGTATTTTATGCCGTAATTCTTACTCCAGCAGGTTCAACTTTAGAGAGAACCAATGATGTTTTATCAAGAATTCAAAAAGTAGCCAATGCAATGGAGGATGTAGCTTCAGTTTCTACTACTGCAGGGTATGAAATTTTAACGGAAGGAACAGAAGCCTGTTCTGGTAGTTGTTTGATTAATTTAAAGAGTTGGGGTGATAGAAAACACACTGTAGAAGAAGTGATGAAAGAATTAGAAGAAAAGACGAAGGATATCAAAGAAGCAAAAATTGAATTGTTTCCTCCACCTGCTGTGCCAGGTTATGGTGCCGCTGGAGGATTTGAATTGCGTCTGTTAGATAAAACAGGAAGCGGAGATTATAAAAAAATGGAAGAAGTGAGTACCGCATTTACTGCAGAATTAAATAAGCGCCCTGAATTAACCTCGGTGTTTACTTTTTACAATGCAAGTTTTCCGCAATACATTTTAAAAGTAGATAATGCAAAAGCGCAACAAAAAGGAATTACGATTGATAATGCCATGAATAATTTATCAACTTTAATTGGTAGTAACTATGCAAGTAGTTTTATCAAATTTGATCGTCAGTATAAAGTAATGGTTCAAGCTTTGCCAGAATTTAGGGCCTTGCCTCAGGATATTTTAAAATTATATGTCAAAAATGATCGTGATGAAATGGTACCTTATTCTGCTTTTATGACAGTAGAAAAAGTATATGGCTTAGGTGAGATTACAAGACATAATATGTATAATTCTGCAGAAATTAGTGGAGGAGCTGCAACAGGTTATAGTAGTGGAACTGCTATTGCTGCTATTACAGAGGTAGCCAATAATAAATTACCTAGAGGTTTTGGTATTGACTGGGCAGGTATTTCAAAAGATGAAGTAGGCCAAGGGAATCAAGCTATTTATATATTTTTAATTTGCTTGATATTTGTATACTTACTTTTAGCAGCTCAATATGAAAGTTTCATATTGCCTTTCCCTATTATTTTATCCTTACCCACTGGTATATTTGGCGCCTTTTTCTTTCTTAAAGTTTTAGGCTTAGAAAATAATATATACGCACAGGTAGCCATGGTCATGCTTATTGGTTTGTTAGGTAAAAATGCTGTATTAATTGTTGAATTTGCTGTACAAAAACATAGAGCAGGTATGACCGTATTTCAAGCTGCTATTGCAGGCGCATCTATAAGATTAAGGCCCATATTAATGACTTCTTTTGCCTTTATTGCGGGATTAATTCCACTGGTCTTTGCAACAGGTCCGGGATCAATAGGCAATAGAACTATTGGAGCTGCTGCTGCAGGGGGTATGTTATTCGGAACCATCTTTGGGGTAATAATCATCCCTGGATTGTATTACATATTTGCACGTATATCTGAAAGACATGTATTGATTGAAGACGAAGAAGAAAATCCATTAACAGAAGAAATTGATTAATATGAAAATAGTTAGATACCATTATAGCATTGTAGTTTTAATAGTAGGCTTATTATATATAGGTTGTAAATCACCTATTGTAATGGAGGCAACTGATACTAGTAAGCTGCCCGTAAATTATGCTGCTATAAAAGACAGCACCAATACTGCCAATATAAATTGGAGAGATTTTTTTACTGACAAATATTTGCTAGCCCTTATTGATACGGCTGTAAAAAATAATTATGATGTATTAACTACCCTTCAAGAAATTGAAGTGGCGAGCAATAAAGTGAAACAAAAAAATGGCTTATTGTTACCAAGCTTTTCGCTCGGGGCTAATTTGGGAGTAAGTAAAGTTGGACGTTATACTTCTAATGGAGCAGGGGATGCTAGTGCAGATATAACGCCTGGTCAATTGGTTCCTGAAAATTTACCGAATATTTCATTGGGTTTTGAAACTTCATGGGAGGCAGATATTTGGGCCAAGTTGCGTAATGCCAAAAAAGCAAGTTTCACTAGGTATTTAGAAACTGTGGAAGGGAAAAATTTAGTGACCACTAGTTTAATTGCGGAAGTGGCTAGTTCTTATTATGAATTATTGTCACTAGATAACCAGTTAAGTATTATAGAAGAGACAATTGTTATTCAAAAATATGCTTTAGAAATAGTTAAAGTACAAAAAGAGGCAGCGGTTGTTACTGAGTTAGCTGTAAAACAATTTGAAGCACAAGTATTTAATTCGCAAGCCTTGGCTTTTGGTATTCAACAAAAAATAGTAGAGAGTGAAAACAAAATAAATTTTTTAGTGGCTAGGTATCCTCAAAAAATAGAAAGAGATAAGATGGCCTTTAATAGCCTTACGCCAATATTCATGCAAGTAGGTATTC
>CAINFN010000179.1 GCA_903848125.1 uncultured Bacteroidota bacterium | reverse complement strand
GGAAGCGGAAATGCAAAATCCATACATCTTAATTTATGATAAGAAAATTTCAGCAATGAAAGACATCTTGCATATTTTAGAGAAAGTAGCACAAACAAGCCGTCCATTGGTCATCATCGCTGAAGATTTAGAAGGCGAAGCAATGGCAACATTGGTAGTGAATAAATTACGTGGCACTATTAAAGTGGCTGCAGTAAAAGCGCCAGGTTTTGGTGACCGCAGAAAAGAAATGTTGAATGACATTGCTATCTTAACTGCAGGAACAGTTATCAGCGAAGAACAAGGATTCAAATTAGAGAATGCCGACTTAACTTATTTAGGTCAAGCTAGCTCTATAACAATAGATAAAGACAATACCGTTATCGTGGGTGGTAAAGGTAAAAAAGCAGATATCACTGCGCGTGTGAATCAAATTAAAGCGCAAATTGAAAATACAACTTCCGATTACGATCGTGAGAAATTACAAGAGCGTTTAGCGAAGTTAAGTGGTGGTGTTGCCGTATTGTATGTTGGTGCAGCTACTGAAACTGAAATGAAAGAGAAGAAGGATCGTGTTGACGATGCTTTACACGCAACGCGTGCTGCAGTAGAAGAAGGAATCGTACCAGGTGGTGGGGTTGCTTACATTCGTGCAGTGGCAAGTTTAGAAAAATTAAAAGGCGCTAACGAAGACGAAAACACGGGTATCCAAATCGTACGTCGTGCGATCGAAGAACCACTTCGTCAAATTGTGAAGAATAGCGGTATCGAAGGATCTATTGTTGTTCAAAAAATCAAAGAAGGAAAAGACGACTTTGGTTTCAATGCAAGAACAGAAGTTTTCGAAAACTTATTCAAAGCAGGTGTGATCGATCCTACTAAAGTAACAAGAGTTGCTTTAGAGAATGCAGCATCTATCGCTTCTATGTTGTTAACAACAGAGTGTGTGATTGCTGACAAACCAGCTCCAGCAGCAGCACCACAAGGTGGTGGACATGCGCCTGATATGGGTGGTATGGGTTACTAATATTGAAAGTGATTTTTTCGCATCAAGCAATAAAAAAAACCTCCTCGATTTTTCGAGGAGGTTTTTTTATACACTTTATCAAGAAAGCACAGTGTAAATAAGTAATATATATCCAATAGATTTTTTGAAATAGCTCTTATTTTGCAATAGTAATTTTATTGGCAAAGTACATTTGAAAACCTTTCACTAATAAGAACTGGGCCAAACCATAAGTAATCATAATCACCAATCCTATATTTTCAACAGGCGAATTTCTTGACCAATCAAATTTATTAAATGCCAAAATTGAATCTGATGCTAAAAAAAATAACATCCCTGGGATCCAAAAATTATTGGCTATAATTTTAGTTACTTTATTATTGGATATATGAATGGCCATTAATGCAGCTGAACTAATTAATGCCATGTATACCAATACCGGATAAATTAAATTCCCCATCCCTCCACTTAATTGAAAATACATAAACACACAAAAGCAAATCAATAAAAAAGTAGATACATATAAAATTTTAGATTTGGGCTGGAGCGGGCTGTATAGCTTGCTAAAAAATAAAATATTACATACATGTGTCATCATAAATGCAATCATACCTGGAATAAAAAGTGATTTAGAAATTAAAAACACATCTCCTAAAAAGGAACCAAGCAATCCTAGCATGACTAAATTTTTTCCAGGCTTATTAGTTACATTAGGCTGCACATATAAATACATCATTAATGTGGGTAAAAAAAGTGCCTTACTAATTCCTTCTACCAATTTGTATTCTTCACCAAATAATTGTGCTAAAAAGTGGATAGTAATCACCACCAAACTCACCATAAGTCCCCATTTTGAAAAAAAAGATTTCATAAGCAGTATTAGTTTTTTGTTAATCAAGTGCTATTTGTGAATTAAAAGTAAGCATTGAATGCCTAAATTAACTTGCAAAGCATAAATTTGTACCATGATAGATGCTGAAGAGGAGCAATTTTACCAGCAATGGGAAAAAGACAGGTTGCTTCCTAATTATAGACGCAAGCCTTTTTTGAGAGGATTAAGCATGAGCTTACTATTTGGAATTATGATATTGGCCATTACTGAAATTGGCTGGTATGAAAGAGCCAATATGGTCGCCAACAGCAGTGGAAATGG
>CAINFN010000178.1 GCA_903848125.1 uncultured Bacteroidota bacterium | reverse complement strand
TGTATGAAGAAAATCCTGATCATTATGTAACTGCAAAAGCAGTGGAAGCAGCTTGTTGGGAAGCAGGTAGTCATGATTACCCAGAACAACTAGAAGTCGTAGCACCTTATGCAGTTAAAGAAAAATATTATTTTGCAAGAGGCCCTCAAATGGTCAATAGGATTGTAGATTATAGTCCTTTTGTGGATATTAAAGTGAAAAGCAATGTGGCTATCAAAAGCCAAGGACCTGGTGGAGATGCTGGTGCCAATCTTAGAAAGAGTTTATTGGCACAAGGAAAAAATACTTCTTTATTAGGGAATGATGATGATAGCGCAAATTTCAACTATGTTAAAAATTTCATGTTAGATATTGATTCTGAAAATTTAAGAGGTGTCCTATCTGATAAAGAATTGGGTAAAAAATATGGAGTAGAGTGGGCAGAAGCATTTCATTATATTGGACCCAGAGATTCTAAAATTACGGAGTACCTAAAAAATAATCCAAAGTAAAATGGTTGCTCAAATTAAAATGGCTATAAAAAAGTTCTTTTTTTTCTTTGTAATTTTCTTTTCCTTATTTGTTGCAAATGCACAAAAACCAAAATTGTTACGTAGTGAGGTAATAGATACCATCCCTGTAACACCTTCCTGTCATGCATCTACCATAATTGAAGTTCCGGGTGGACTAATGGCAGCTTGGTTTGGAGGAGAACACGAAAGTCATCCTAAAGTGGGCATCTATATGTCAATCTTTCTTCATGGTAGTTGGACTAAGGCGGTAGAAATTGCCAATGGAAAATATGAAGATGATAAGCAATATGCTTGTTACAATCCAGTATTACAGAGATATCCTGATGGAGAAATAGTTCTTTTTTATAAAATTGGAAATGGACCAAGCACTTGGTGGGGCATGCTTACTAGAAGTTTTGACAATGGAGCACATTGGAGTACACCCGAAAAATTACCTAATGGAATTTATGGGCCCATCAAAAACAAAGCCTACTTATCAAAAGAAGGTATTTTAATTTGCCCCTCTAGTACTGAAGATAAAGGGTGGAAAGTGCATATGGAATATACTGCTGATAGAGGTAAAACATGGACTAGATCAGAAGCATTAACTGATCCAGCTATTGCAGGGGTCATTCAACCTGCATTGATAGTTCATGGTAAAAATAGGTATGAACTTTTAATGCGTAGTCAGCAAGATACCATTATGACAATTAATAGTATTGACGGTGGTGCAAATTGGTCAACATTAAAGAAGACCAAATTGCCTAATCCAAATGCTGGGATAGATGCGATCACCTTAAAAAACGGGAAACATTTATTGGTTTATAATCCAACAATCAAATCTGGGATGGATAGAGGGGAATTGATAGTGGCTTCTTCTATTGATGGAAAAAATTGGGTGCCATTGATTACCCTTGAAAAAGAAAAAGGGGCTGAATTTTCTTATCCAGCCATCATACAAGGAGCAGATGGGTTAATTCATATTACCTATACTTGGAAAAGACAAAGAATCAAGTATGTGTGTATTAAGATTTAGTGTTCGGTGATCCTTGTTCCTCAAGCTTACCCAAAGCCTTTCAAGGATACCGATTCTCGGTATCCTTGTCTTTTGTCATGCTCGTCCGCTTTCACAAGCAAGCTTGTGACGCTTCCTTAAATGACAAAAGCCCATCACTTTCGTGATAGGCTTTGTGATTCGGATTGGATTCGAACCAATGGCCCTCATCTTAGAAGGATGACGCTCTATCCAGCTGAGCTACCGAACCCTCTTGTTTTCTTAGGCTGCAAATTTAATGAAAAATAAGCCTGATTTCAAAGAAAACAAGCCTATAAATCAATCAATTGCCAATAAGTCTCTGATTACCACACTGGCCACCGTACAGCCAAAAATAGCTGGCATATAGCTTAAAGTTCCAATAATGGACTTCTTGGGGTAGGCATTTTCCGTTTCTATTATACGAGATTGATCTGGTTTCTCTGGACTAAACACCACTTTCAACCCTTTTTTAATACCCAAGGCTTGCAAACGCTTTCTTACATATCTGGCCAAATTACATTCATGGGTTTTAGACAAATCGGTGACTTTAATTTGTGAAGGATCTAATTTTCCACCGGCACCCATCGAACTTACAATGGGTAATTTTCTATCCATGCAACCTTTAATTAAATCAACCTTAGCAGATAAAGTATCAATACAGTCAATTATATAATCCCATTTTTCTTTTTCAATTAAATGAATGGTTTTATCCTCTTCCATAAATTCTTCCAAGACCGTTAAATCAAGTAAGGGATTAATATCTAATAAACGTGCAGCCAATACTTTTGCTTTTGACCTATTAGTGGTGGAATGCAAGGCGGGTATTTGTCTATTAATATTACTAGCATCAATTGTGTCATTATCTACAATGGTCATTTTACCAATGCCTGTTCTAACAATCATCTCCGCACAAATGCCTCCTACGCCACCGAGTCCAATAATTAGTACGTTCTTGCTCATTAATTTTTTTACCTGTTCATCTCCTAACATTAATTGAGTTCTACTCATCCAATAAGGTATCATATTGTATCTTTAAGTCATTAAATAGTGTTCACATGAAAAAAGCCTTCATTGCTTTATTTGCAATTTTGATTTTATGTCAAAATAGCTTTGCGCAAAATTCGGGTAATAATTCCATAAAAATACTTACGCAGAAAAAAGGAGTGAGCATTCGAGGTATGGCTGTGCCCAATATCAATACCATTTGGGCAAGTGGATCTAAAGGAAGTATTGCATTATCGGTAAATGGCGGAACTAATTTTGAATGGATGCAAGTACCTGGTTATGAAACTAGAGATTTTAGATCTATTCATGCATGGAATGAGAAAGAAGCTATTATAGTGGCTGTGGCTGCACCTGCTGTAATTTTAAAAACAAAGAATGGTGGAAAGTCTTGGTATAAAGTGTATGAAAATACAGACACCCTTATGTTTTTAGATGCCATTCATTTTAAAGATGCTTCTAATGGATTAGTTGTAGGAGATCCCATTGCTACTTCTATTTTTCTTTTAAGTACATCTGATAAAGGAGAACATTGGAATCAAGTTTCTTCTAATTATTTTAAAACAACTTTAGAAAAAGGAGAAGCTTTTTTTGCTTCAAGTGGTTCAAATATTGCACAACTTAGTAAAGAAGAATTTTAAGTTTCAGGAGGAGTAAGATCAAGACTATGGATAAATGGTTCAGCCATGGCTATTCCTATCATTCAAGGTGGAACATCAACGGGCGCCAATAGTATGGCCATATCACCCAACGGAAATAATATGATGATAGTCGGAGGAGATTTTATGAAAGATACAAGTCGTTTACAAAATGCAGTAGGTTTAAAATTAATGGAAGCACCTAATAGCGATCAAAAATGGCAGTCAAAAAGAAAATCATCATGGGGAGTTGAAAAGTTTATTGGACACCCCAATGGATATAGATCGGGTGTTGAGTACATTACTAATTCAATTTTAATTGCTTGCGGAACTTCAGGTGTAGATATTTCTAATGATAAAGGCAAAAGCTGGGATTTAATATCAACTGAAAGCTTCCATGTTGTTCGTAAACAACCAAATACAAATGCTGTTTTTTTAGCAGGCTCGGGTGGAAGAATTGGGTATTATAGCATTCCCTAAAAATGATTTTTAGTTTTCAATACTTAGTGTACCTTAGTATAAGTTTATAAAAAGAATGAAAAAATACCAAGCTATTATATCTTTTGAAATGGACGAAGAATTTATGTCTTTAGTACCTCCTCATCGTACTTATATCAATTATTTATTGAATAAAGGTATTATTGATAGTTATGCAGTAAGTATGGAAGTACAAAATTCATGGATTACACTGAATGCCAATACCAAAAAAGAAGTTGAAGATATCTTGGATAAATCGCCTTTAAGTAAGTATTGGAACTATGAAATAGTAGAGCTTTTTGTATATGATAGTCAATCTACTAGGCTTCCTGCGGTACAATTAAATTAAATCACCTTTTTTTTGGGGAATTCCTATTTGAACCCTATTTTTGCACTCCTCAAAAGGGGGCATAGCTCAGTTGGTTTAGAGCATCTGCCTTACAAGCAGAGGGTCCGCGGTTCGAACCCGTGTGCCCCCACAACTTAAAGTCCTTCTCGTTTATTCGAGGAGGATTTTCTGTTTTA
>CAINFN010000177.1 GCA_903848125.1 uncultured Bacteroidota bacterium | reverse complement strand
CACTATCCGCTCCTATCTCGATACCATGAAAAAACAAGGTCATAATATCCTTGAAGTTCTTCGCGACACTTTCAATGGATACGCACCTTCGCCTGCTTCAGGCTGAACAGTTACGATTTATTTTTCCATTTTCAAAGCTCTTGTTTAATTTTTTTACTTTTTTATTTGCATATTTTATATAAATTGAAGTTAAGATCTTCATGGCAATGTAATATGATTACAATTCCTACATTGATCTGTTATTTTGATTCGAATAATATCGTTAGAAATTTAGTCAAAACTTTTTTTATTATTTTTATATCAAATAGTCAGGAGAAGAAAAAATGAATTTTGTCACGCAAATATTGACAATAAGATCAGAGTTAAAAAAAGGTCTTGCCATCTTTTTGGGAAATTTTTTTATTTTAAGTGTTTTTGCTCAGACGGATTTTCCTAATAAAGCTGTCAAATTAATAGTGCCAGGTGTATCTGGTAGCACTTCAGATATCGTGGCTCGTGTGATCGCCAAGCAGTTGATCGAGCAAACAACAAAGACCTTTATTGTTGAAAATCGCCCAGGTGCCAGTGCTATTATTGGAAATGAGATCGTTGCACATGCACAGCCAGATGGTTACGTTTTGTTGTTAGCGGATTCTAGCTTTACTACAGTACCAGGAATGCGTAAAAATTTACCTTATGATCCTTTAAGAGATTTTTTGCCGATTACCCAATTGTTAGCCTCCCCGATAATCTTTTGCGTTCGTTCAAATCTTGGCGTTCAAACCTTACCTGAGTTAATTCGTATGGCACGAGCCTCACCAGGAAAACTTAATTATGGTTCCGGTGGTGTAGGAGTTGCTAATCATATTTATGTGGAGATATTTAAAAAAGCAGCTCAGGTAGATATTAATCATATTCCTTTTAGCGGTGGAGTAGGGGATGCTCTAAAAAGTTTGCTAGGAAGTCATATCGATTTGATGGTGTCGACTATCCCTACCGTCCTGTCCCAAGTTAACGCCGGTCGTTTACGCGCATTAGCAGTTTCAACTGAGCATGGTCATCGTTTTCCCTCCTTACCGCTAGTGCCCTCTGTAGGTGAATTAGGCCTGGACAATATTGCTGTATCAATACTTTATGGAGTTATAGGTCCATCAGGATTGCCCCAGGAAGTAGTAGATAAGCTTTATTTTGAGATGATAAAAGCAGTGAAAACACCTAGTTTAGAAGATCGTTTTTTATCCTTAGGTGCCATTGTTGTAGGTAGTAGTCCTGTGGAGTTTTCAAGAACGATTCGTAGAGAAATTAACCGCTGGTCAGAGGTGACGCGTGAAGCTGGTATTACCCTTGAAAATTAATAATATATAATTCTCATGGACTTATAGAATGTCTATATGGAGAAATCGAATAGAAGCCAAAGTAAATAAATTGCATTGAAAATTATTTATTCAAAAATCCTAATCCTTACCTTTTCTGGAATTAGTAGATTGATTTCCTGATGCAGGTAATCGGCTAATGTGTACTGGAAAATCAAAGAGGAAAGCTTAAAAAATTTTGTAATAAAAGAATTAGGATTATTTGTTTATACCGTCTTGATTCACATACCGGCAGAGTCTATGCCATCAAAGAGATCAAAAAAACAAACGCACGAT
>CAINFN010000176.1 GCA_903848125.1 uncultured Bacteroidota bacterium | reverse complement strand
TTTTTACTACTGCTAGCATATTGTCCAAAATTAGGACGGCAAAGGTAATTATTATTATCCCAATTTGCAAGTAATTCTCAAAAAATAATCAGGTCAGACCTATTTCCTGCTTTTCTTCGCATTTAATTGAATTTTAAGGGCTAAAGTAGTTTGAAGATCCATAAATTAGTGTCTATTTTTGCCCAGCTTTAAATGCTTCAACTTCTCTGGATATGATTAATGTCAAATCTTTACTGGCTAAACCCTTTGCAGGGGTCATTCATCGTCAAATACAAAAGGAGCGTAAAACAGCTTTGGCTGACCAACAAAGTATTCTAAATCAATTACTTAAGGTAGGAAAAACAACTCTATTTGGTAAAGAGCATCAATTTGACCTTATACAAGACTATGCCGGTTTTAAACAAGCCGTTCCCATTAGGGACTATGAGGATTTTAAGGGGTATATAGAATTAATCAAAAAGGGAAGCCAAAATGTACTTTGGAAGGGTCGACCCTTGTATTTTGCTAAAACCAGTGGCACCACCAGCGGGATTAAATACATTCCCATCACCAAAGATTCCATTAGCAATCATATCAATGGGGCAAGAAATGCCCTATTAGTATATATGTCTCTAACGGGGTCTACCCAATTTGCAGGGGGTAAAATGATATTTTTAAGTGGGTCTCCCGAATTGGAAAGAGTTGGGGGCATTCCAACAGGTCGCCTAAGTGGAATTGTGAACCATCATATTCCCGGCTATTTAAGGGGGAATCAATTGCCCAGCTTTGAAACCAATTGCATTGAGGAGTGGGAGGAAAAATTAGATAAGATTATTGAGGAGACCTATAATAAAGACATGACCTTAATAGGAGGCATCCCTCCATGGATTCAAATGTATTTTGATCGGTTGATTGAAAAAACGGGTAAGCCTATAAAAGAACTTTTTCCAAATTTACAAGTGATGGTGCAAGGAGGGGTTAATTTTGAACCCTATAAATTAAAACTATTCGAGACCATTGGGAAAAGTATAGATACCATTGAATTGTTCCCTGCAAGTGAAGGATTTTTTGCCTATCAAGATACCCGAGACCAACCTGGTTTATTGTTAAATACGAATAGTGGTATCTTTTTTGAATTCATACCGCTGGCAGAAGTGCATTTGCCCAATCCTAATCGACTTAGTTTAGCGGATGTGAAGTTGGGCGAACAATATGCATTAATTATAAATAGCAATGCTGGCTTATGGGGCTATAGCATTGGGGATACGGTTAAGTTTGTGAGTTTGGATCCCTTTCGAATCATTGTTACAGGACGAATTAAACATTTCATCTCCGCTTTTGGGGAACATGTGATTGGAGAAGAAGTAGAGCAAGCCTTATTGCAGGTGTCTAAGGAAATGAAGGTATCGGTGATAGAATTTACCGTTGCTCCAATGATACAGCAGGGGCAGGGAAAAAGTTATCATGAATGGTTTATCGAGTTTGAAAAAGCGCCTGCTGACATGCCTTTATTTAGTAAAAAATTGAATGAAAGGCTTTGTGAAAAAAATGTTTACTATCAAGATTTAATAGTAGGTAATATTTTAGAGCCCTTGCATGTTCGAAGTCTTCAAAAAAATGCTTTCATCAATTACATGAGAAGCCAAGGAAAGCTGGGCGGACAGAATAAAGTACCCCGTTTAAGTAATGATCGAAACATGGCAGAGGAGCTGGTTCAATATATTTCGAATTAAAAATAATAGTGTAATTTTAATTTTTAAGAAAACATTTGGATGAAGCAGAAAAGAATTGCCATTTTTGGATCTACAGGCTCTATTGGGAAGCAAACACTCGAGGTAATTTCGGCGCATCCTGAATTATTTGTTGCAGAAATTCTTACTGCGCATTCCAATGATTCACTTTTAATTGAACAAGCATTGCAATTTGTTCCAAATATTGTGGTGATAGGAGATGTGACTAAATATGCAAATGTAAAAAAAGCATTAGAAGGAAAACCCATTAAAGTTTTTGCAGGCGAAGAGGCACTTGAGCAAGTAGCAGCCTTGGATTGCTATGATTTTATGATGGCAGGCATTGTTGGATTTGCTGGATTAAAACCTACGCTTACTGCTGTTGAAAATGGAAAAATTATTGGATTAGCAAACAAAGAAACTTTAGTAGTGGCTGGAGATATCGTAATGAGTAAAGCAAAGGAATGCAAAGCGGCTATTATTCCTGTTGATAGCGAACACTCTGCCATTTTTCAATGTTTAGTTGGAGAAGAAAATAATCCTATTGAAAAAATTATTTTAACTGCAAGTGGGGGTCCTTTTTTAGGAAAGAAACCTAATTTCTTAGTGAATGTAAAACGAGATCACGCATTACAACATCCAAATTGGGCGATGGGTGCAAAAATTTCAATAGACTCTGCAACCCTTATGAATAAAGGGTTAGAGATGATTGAAGCAAAGTGGTTATTCAATTTAGAACCGCATCAAATTAAGGTAGTCATTCATTCGCAAAGTATTATTCATAGTATGGTGCAGTTTGAAGATGGAAGTATAAAAGCGCAGATGGGTCTTCCTGATATGAAACTGCCCATTCAATACTCAATGGCATTTCCACAAAGATTAAAAAATCAATTTCCTAGATATCATTTTGACAAACCCAATCAACTAAGTTTTGATGAGCCCGATGTAAAAACTTTTAGAAATTTAAGTTTGGCTACAGAGGCAATGCATAAAGGTGGAAATACGCCTTGTGTTTTAAATGCAGCTAATGAAATTGCAGTATATGCATTTTTAAGAAACAGAATTGGGTTTTTAGATATGACTGAATTGATCGAAAAAACTTTGGAGAAAATTGAATATATAGCAAATCCGAGTTTGGATGATTATTTTGAAACAGATGGCGAGGCGCGCAATTTCGCAGCCTCTTTAATACAATTATAATTTATGTACATATTAGCAGTCGATTTTGCAGCAGCGGGTGTAAAAACAGCACAGTTTATTTTATCCTTTTCTATATTGGTGGTTTTGCACGAGTTGGGGCATTTTATTCCAGCGCGTTTGTTTAAGACCAGAGTAGAAAAATTTTATTTATTTTTTAATCCAGGATTTAGTCTTTGGAAAAAGAAAATTGGTGAAACAGAATA
>CAINFN010000175.1 GCA_903848125.1 uncultured Bacteroidota bacterium | reverse complement strand
GGTGCAGTGGTGCAATGGTTAAGAGATGGATTACACTTGATAAGAAATTCTTCAGAGATTGAGGCATTGGCAAATCAAGTTTCAAATACGGATGGTGTTTATTTAGTACCTGCATTTGCAGGTTTAGGGGCCCCTTATTGGAATCAACATGCAAGAGGAACCATTGTGGGCATTACGCGAGGTACCACATCGGCACATATTGCCCGTGCTGCTTTAGAAAGTATCGCTTTTCAAAGTTATGATTTACTAAAAGCCATGGAAGCAGACGCTGGAATTCCGATTGCAGAATTAAGGGTAGATGGAGGTGCTACACATAATAATTTACTCATGCAATTTCAATCTGATATAGTAAACACAAAAGTGGTGCGTCCAACTATGGTGGAAACTACTGCATTAGGTGCAGCCTATTTAGCTGGATTAGCGGTTGGATTTTGGAAAGACATAGAAGAGTTAAGATCAAAATGGCAAATAGATCAAATTTTTGAACCAACAGTAAAAGAGGCGCAAAGATTGGAGTGGATTCAAGGTTGGGAGCGAGCTATCAAAGCAACCAATCATTGGTAATCATAACTTATTTTCAAATTCACATTTATCATTTTAAAAAAGATTAATTTAACATTCTCAAATAAAAACACATGACACCATTTGTTGCAGAATTTTTAGGAACCGCTTTGGTAGTAACCATTGGAAATGGGGTAGTAGCCAATAATGTTTTACCCAACACCAAAGGGAACAATGGGGGTTTAATTACCATAGTGTTAGGATGGGTCATTGCCGTTTTTATTGGAGTGTATGCCACCGGGAGTATTAGTGGCGGACATTTAAATCCTGCAGTGACCATCGCTTTTGCAAGTGCAGGAAAATTTAGTTGGGCCTTGGTACCTTCTTATATTTTAGCACAGATTTTGGGTGCCATGTTAGGGGCACTTCTTGTATGGATGATGTATAAAGATCATTTAAATGAGTCCAATGATCAAGTGGCACAATTGGCTGTTTTTTCTACGGGTCCTTCTATCCGTAATTTGCCTCAAAATTTTATAGTTGAAACCTTAGCTACCATGGTTTTTTTAATAGGGATATTTTTCCTTAAACCAGCCACTGCCGATTTAGGCGCTTTATCTGCCTTACCGGTGTCCTTATTAGTGGGGGGAATTGGGTTTGGATTAGGTGGTCCTACAGGTTGGGCGATCAATCCGGCCAGGGATTTAGGGCCAAGAATCATGCATTTTGTATTGCCAATCAAGGGAAAAGGGGGCAGTGATTGGGGTTATGCGGCCGTGCCAGTTTTGGGCCCCATTGTGGGAGGAATTTTAGCTGCTTTTATCTACCTACAATTTTTGCAATAAAGCTACAATGCCTTACCTTTGCAACCGAAATAGAATATTATGGTAACAACAGGTAAAATCAAACAAATTATTGGCGCTGTAGTCGATGTGCAATTTCCTAATCAGAATGCACTTCCTGAAATTTACAATGCCCTTTACATTACAAAATCAAATGGTGAAAAACTGATTCTAGAGGTGCAACAGCACTTAGGGGAAGACAGTGTAAGAGCCATTGCCATGGATGGTACAGAAGGATTGGTAAGAGGAATGGTTGTAACTGATACAGGTAAGCCTATCTCTATGCCAATTGGTGATGATATCTATGGTCGTTTATTTAATGTAACAGGTGATGCTATTGATGGGTTACCTCAATTAGATAAATCTAATGGTCGTCCTATTCACGCGAACCCTCCAAAGTTTGAAGACCTAAGTACTGCAACAGAAGTGTTGTTTACAGGTATTAAAGTAATTGATCTTATTGAGCCTTATGCAAAAGGTGGTAAGATTGGATTGTTTGGTGGTGCGGGTGTAGGTAAAACAGTATTGATTCAAGAGTTAATTAATAATATCGCAAAAGGACACGGTGGTTTATCAGTGTTTGCGGGTGTGGGAGAAAGAACACGTGAGGGTAATGATTTATTACGTGAGATGATTGAAGCAGGTATCATGAAATATGGTGATGCTTTCAAACATAGTATGGAGGAAGGTGGATGGGATTTAAGCAAGGTGAATTTGAAAGAATTAAAAGAGTCAAAAGCTACTTTCGTATTTGGACAAATGAACGAACCTCCAGGAGCACGTGCGCGTGTGGCTTTGAGTGGTTTGACGATTGCTGAATATTTCCGTGATGGAGATGGCACTGGCAAAGGAAAAGACATTTTATTTTTCGTAGATAATATCTTCCGTTTTACACAAGCAGGTTCTGAGGTGTCGGCTTTATTAGGTCGTATGCCATCAGCGGTGGGTTACCAACCTACATTAGCTACAGAGATGGGACTTATGCAAGAGCGTATTACTTCTACAAAGAGTGGTTCTATCACTTCAGTACAAGCGGTGTATGTTCCTGCCGATGACTTAACCGATCCAGCACCAGCTACTACTTTTGCGCACTTAGATGCCACAACTGTATTGTCACGTAAAATTGCCGATTTGGGTATCTATCCTGCGGTGGATCCATTGGATTCTACTTCAAGAATTTTAACACCTGCTATTGTAGGTGATGCGCATTATGAAACAGCGCAAAAAGTTAAAATGATTTTACAACGTTATAAGGAGTTGCAAGATATCATTGCCATCTTAGGTATGGATGAACTAAGCGATGAAGATAAATTAATTGTATCTCGTGCGCGTCGTGTACAACGTTTCTTGTCTCAGCCTTTCCATGTAGCAGAACAATTCACCGGATTAAAAGGGGTATTCGTATCTATCGAAGACACCATCCGCGGTTTCAATGCCATTATGGACGGAGATGTAGATGCGTATCCAGAAGCTGCATTTAACTTAGTGGGAACAATTGAAGATGCGATTGAGAAAGGAAAGAAAATGATGGCTACAGCCTAATTATTAATTTCGATTAATTAAACTGCTTTCATGTTATTGGAAATATTAACACCAGAAAAAAAACTATTTAGTGGCGATGTGCAAGGGGTTCAATTGCCAGGCATTGATGGTTTGTTTGAAGTATTAGACAAGCATGCCCCATTGGTAAGTGCTTTGGGGATAGGTCAAGTGAAGGTGTTAAAAAAGGGGATGGCTCCAGAAATGTTTACTATTCAAGGTGGATTTGTAGAAGTGATCAATAATAAAGCCACTGTTTTAGTAGAAGGCGTTTTATAGTAACGTCTATAAAGTTAAAATCTAGCTTCTAATTTTAAATAATTGTCCCGGTTGCCTTTGGTAGCCGGGATTTTTTTTATATTCACATACCAAAAACTGGTTAGATACAGCCAAAATGAAAAAAACATTCCCAATTATATTTACTTTAATAGGCCTTTCTATATTGGGTATCTTATTTATTCAGATTACCTGGTTGCAAGGCTTGCTCATCTTGTCTAAAAGTCAGTTGTCCGATAAACTGAATCAGTCTGGGGTAATGGTTTCAAATGAAATCACTAAAAAGATGAACAGTGGCTTGTCGTTTCATTTGCCTAAAAAAGCCATTGGATTAAATGACGACTACCATTTGCACAATTTTGATGAAACTACCATTTCGGATATGTATAGTTTTGCCGAGGTGAATCAAAAAATAAAAATTGCTTTAGAGAAATATGGATTAGGCGATGTTAAATTTGAATTTGCAGTAGCGGATAAAAAAGGCAATATAGAATTTAAGAGTAAAAAATTCGAAGATGTGTTTACTGACGAAGTAAACACATTGCAAAGTAGGGTATCTGTTATACCACAAGATATTATAGAACCTTCGGGTCCATTTGAGTCTATTATTATTGTCATGCCTAACGTTAGATTTTATTTATTGCAGTCTTTACAATGGGTAATTGTGGGAGTGGTCTTATTTATTCTAGTAGTACTTGCGGCTTTTTTTATAACCATTAGGTCCTTGATGTCTCAGCGTAGGTTAGTTGAAATAAAAAGAGATTTTATCAATAACATGACGCATGAATTAAAAACACCATTGGCTACGATTTCCTTAGCGGTGGATGCATTAAAAAGTGCAAAGGTAAATACAGATGCCAAATCGGTTGAATATTTTAGTAACATTATCAAAGAGGAAAATGTGCGCATGAATAAGCATGTTGAAACTATTTTGCAAGCTGCACAATTAGATAGAAAAGAAAATGAATTAAATAAGGAACCAACTGATGTGCATGATTTAATTCAAGGAGTTGTTGAAAGTTTTAAATTACAATTAGAAAGCAAGCCATCTAATGTGCAAACTATACTAGAGGCCAATCCTGCAATAATTGAGGTAGATGAAGAGCATTTATTACACGTATTGTCTAATTTAATTGATAATGCAATTAAATATGCAAAAGAAACAATTGACATTGTTATAAAGACCAAGTCGATTAACAATAAAATGTCAATCACGATAACAGACAAGGGCATCGGAATGAACCCTGATGCAATAAAGCATATTTTTGAAAAATTTTACAGGGCCCATTCTGGCAATGTGCATGATGTTAAGGGCTATGGATTAGGAATGAGTTATGTGAAGTGGGTAATTGATTCTCACAAAGGAACCATTCAAGTAAAAAGTGAATTAGACAAAGGCACATCTATTGAAGTAGTCTTACCTATAAGTTAACGAATCCAAAACAAGGAGCCATCTCCGTAACTTAAAAAACGGTATTGTTGGTCAATCGCATGTTGGTAGATCGATTTCCATTTAGCTCCAGTTATTGCGGCTATTATAAGCAAAAGTGTCGATTTAGGTTGATGAAAGTTGGTGATTAGTCCATTGCAAAGTTGAAAGGTATAGCCAGGAACAATCATCAATTGCGTACTCGAAATTAATTTATTTATTTTTTTATTGTCCATCCATTCTATTAAAGCTAAAAGTGCTTCTTTATTTGAAATGGCATATTTGCTTAATTCATAAGCCTCCCATTGAAGTAATTTTAAGTCTACACTTGACCATTCTTCAGTTGATATAGTTTTTTTAAGGTGAATGAGTTTTGCACCCAGCCAATACAATGATTCTATAGTTCGAAGGGTAGTAGTGCCTACCGAAATAATAGGTGCTGGCTTTGCATTATGTCCAATATTTTCTTTTTCTAATGCTTTGTTTAAAAAATACTCAATCACTGTTTTAGGCACTTCAAAAAACTCAGCGTGCATGGGGTGCTCATTTATATTTTCTGTTTTAACAGGCAAAAAAGTACCAGCGCCCACATGTAAAGTAAGAAACTCACAATTAATATTTTTCGTAGCCAGTGATTTAAAAATAGACTCATTAAAATGCAAGCCGGCAGTAGGCGCAGCTACCGAGCCTTCTTCAACTGCATAGGTGGTTTGGTATCTATCCTTGTCTTCGGCAGTTGCTTCCCTTTGTATATAAGGGGGTAGTGGAATATTTCCAATGTGCTCAATTATTTCAGAAAAATGAATAGCTCCTTCCCATGAAAATTCAATTATAAATTTACCATCGATGGCTTCTATTTTTTTTGCGTAAACTTTAATTGCTGAACCTTTAAAAAAAAATGTTTTTTCCAATAAACCTTGCTTCCATTTTTTTGCACCGCCTACTAAACAAATCCATTCTACTTTATTCGTTGCTTGCATGGCAATGGCTACAGGGCTATAACGAATACTAGGCTCTAAGCAAAATATTTCAATGATTGTATCTTTTTTAGCAGCAGCGTTTAATAAAGCGGGTGCTTCATTCATATTATTTTTTTCAAATAATATTCTTGCTGCAATTACTTTGCTATTATTAAATAACAGTGTCGATTTTTCGGGTAGGAAATCTGCAATATCCGCGTAAGTACTCTCTGCAACAATGGTTTGGTCCCAAACCAATAGCTTACTTGCTGCCCTATTGCTGGCCGGGGTATAAGCAATGCAAGCATCCGGCAAATCATAATCAAATGCTTGAATGGGAAGTTTTGGACGTTCGCTCATGTGCCAAAGGTACATATTGCCTTGATTTTCATGCTAATTCACCTCTTTTTCACATAAAAAAGTGGCTTTTCCACAGCAATACACAACATAAAAGCACAAAATTCGACTTTTTTAAGGGCTAATGGCCTACTGCATTGATTTTAAGCTTGGTTTATTACTTGTGGAAAACTAGAACCCCTGTTTTAGCCTTTGAAAGTGGGAAATTGTGTTAATTTGTGTGAACAAGTGGTAAAAATCACTTTAATTATTAACAATGACAGGCTTTCACGGAGAATATCAATCAACTATAGACGCAAAAGGGCGTTTCCACTTACCTGGCAGTCTTAAAAAACAGCTAGCGGAGGGGGAGAACCACTTTATTGTTAGTAGGGGGTTTGAAAAGTGCTTGACACTTTATCCATTGAAAAGCTGGCAAGGCATTTTAGATCGTATTAGTCAATTGAATGATTTTGATCCAAAAGTGCGTCAGTTTAGAAGACAGTTTTTGGGAGGTGCAACCGAAGTTGAATTAGATGGGGCAGGCCGTATATTATTGCCTCCCACTTTAAGAGAGTTTGCATTGCCTGGAAAGGAAATTGTTTTAGCTGCCGCATTAGATCGTTTCGAAATATGGGATGCAAGTAAGTACAAACAGCTCTTTGAGGATTTCTCTGCAGATGAATTTAGCAATTTGGCGCAAGAGGTAATGGCAGGAATTAAAAAACAAGATTAAGTAAAACAGATGCAAAATCAACACATTGATTCTATCGCATCCAAGGCATTTGCTTCTTCTTATCACACCCCCGTCTTATTTCATGAAACTATTGAATATCTTAACATCCAACCCAATGGTATTTATGTTGATGCTACTTTTGGTGGAGGTGGACACAGCAAAGGTATCTTATCTAAATTAGGTCCAGCGGGACGTTTAATCGCATTTGATCAAGATGCAGATGCGAAGAACAATTTGCCGGATGATAAGCGCCTTTTATTTATACCTGAAAATTTCAAATACCTACAACGCTTTTTAAGATTACATCAAATTACGCAAGTAGACGGTGTATTAGCCGACTTAGGCGTAAGTAGCCATCAATTTGATGAAGGGGGAAGAGGTTTCTCCACCAGGTTTGATGGTCCTTTTGATATGAGAATGGATCAACGCGCCACCACCACAGCAGCGCAAGTAATAGAAAACTTTAGCGAAGCCGAATTGCATAAAATGTTTGAATTGTATGGCGAAGTAACTAATTCTAAAACTTTAGCCAAGCACATTGCTACTCAACGTAAGCATGTTAATTTAAATACGGTTCAAGATTTTAAAACTTTCATAGCCCCTGTAGTTAAAGGAAATCCCAACAAATATTGGTCACAAGTTTTTCAAGCCATAAGAATTGTAGTGAATGAGGAAATGGATGTGTTAAAAGAATTTTTAATGCAACTGCCACTGGTGGTAAAGCCAGGCGGACGTGCGGTGATTATCACCTTCCATTCCATAGAAGATCGTTTAGTAAAAAACGCTTTTCGTGTAGCGCAAGAAGAAGAAAAAGATGCCCATCCTTTTCTTTCGACAGAAAGAGAAGTTTTTTGGAATATCATTACAAAAAAACCCGTAATGGCTTCTGAAAATGAAATGAAAGAAAACAATCGAAGCAGAAGTGCAAAATTGCGCGCTGCGGAAAGATTATAATTTGTATGACCGAACCTATTAACCCTACCACTAAGACTACTTTAAAAAGTATGCTTAACT
>CAINFN010000174.1 GCA_903848125.1 uncultured Bacteroidota bacterium | reverse complement strand
TAATTTTATTCTTGTATTTATTAGTAAAATTTTGGTCTATTCGGCTTGCTTATACGCTCTCTTATTTCAATATAAATTTAGATCATGCTTCACTAATTACTAGAGAAGGGAAATTTATCAAATTTAAAAGTAATAATAATATAGTTTCAATTAAGCTCTTATCTACTTTTAATTTTTCTATAAATGAATTATTTATTTTATTAGAAAACCCGATTTCAAAAATTGGCGAGTCTAATAATGATATGTTTTATATAACTATTAACGGGTTGAAATTTAAAGTTTCATCTTTGTCTAATATGGTTATTTTGTATGAAATTTTTATTCAAAGGATTTATGAAGTTTCACTTTTTCATAACAATTATGTAATAATTGATATTGGAATGAATGTGGGCGTGGCTTCTATATATTTTGCAAATATGAATTGGGTAGAAAAAGTTTATGGGTATGAGCCTTTTCCGGATACGTTTAATGAAGCAATAAATAATATCAACTTAAACGATAAAATTTCTCATAAAATTAAACCATTGAATATTGGTGTTAGCTCAGTTACTTGTGAGAAAAGTATTAAACTATTTGATAGTGGTTTACTTTCTGCTACTACCCTAGAAAATAATAATATTGATAACAAGATGGCACTTAATCAAATTTCCGTCAAACTTATATCTGTGAATGATTTGATAAATAATGTTACTAATGAACATCCTGATAGTAAAATATTACTTAAAATAGATTGTGAAGGGGAGGAGTATGGCATTTTTGATGCACTCAATACAACTAATAATTTAGATAATGTAGATTGTATTTTATTAGAATGGCATGAAAAAGGAATTGAATCTCTTGCAGCTATTCTAAAAAGCAAAGGATTCCAATATTATCATTTTCCAAATGAGAGTTTAAACAGTGGGATGCTTTATGCATTTCGGCACAATTAATATAAAATTCTTGCCTCCACCTTACTAAGGTATTCTAGAGTAGTTGTAGTTACTAATTCCCTCTTCTCCTTAAACGGTATTGATACAACTGCTCCTAATCCTTTGATAAGTCCAATTAAATCAAATTTAGATTTCAGTAGGAAAAATAAAGACCACATTAAAGCCGTAGTAAAATACGAGGACAAAGGTAAGTATCTCCAGGCTACTTTTGTTTTGTTCACCCACATGCCTCTTAGTTTATCCGATTTGGTTTGACGCCCTTCTGGTGACTCTTTGTGCAATAAAACAATATCAGCTATGTATTTGATGGTATACCCGGCATCTAAAACACGATAACTTAAATCATACTCTTCCATACCATAAAAAAAATCGGTAGGGAATTGACCCGCTTTATCAAATGCTTCTTTTACTATTACATTCCCACAACCTGCAAAATAATAGGTATCAAACGAGGGCAATAACTTTCTTTTTTCGAATGATTTATGAGGGAACCCATTGATTTGAAATTGTCTATTTTGATAGTACAATATCTTCATTGCTAAAATACCTGCGTTGGGATTCTCGTTTATAGATGTATTGATGTGTTGTAAAACATCTGTATCTTGAAATTCAGCATCATCGTCAATTAAAACTAATATAGGAGCTGATGATTGTGCTATTGCAAAATTGCGACCTCTGGATACTCCTAAATTATCCTTAGAAGTGATGAATTTAAAAGGGGTAGAGGGATGTTCTTGTATAAATGATTTTACTTCTTCGTAGGATTCAGTAGAATTATTATTGACAATAATTACTTCTTCTAATAATTCTTTTGATTCAAGCTTATCTATATTAATTGCTAGTGCCAACATATCTGCTGGCCTATTATAGGTTATAATAATAATAGCAATTTTGTTCATGAGTCTTAAATACTTTTTTGTTTGTTTTTAAAACCTAAAACAATCATTACAATCAAGCATAACCATAATAGGATAGATGCAAATGTACTGGCCACAATAGATGTTTTAATGGAAATAGGTTTAAATTCAAAACGAATACTATGATTGCCAGCTGGCACCACTAAAGCTCTTAATACATAGTTTGTTTTTACAATGGGGGTTTCTTGATTGTCGATATATGCTTTCCATCCTAAATGGTAATAAATTTCACTAAATACTGCTAGTTGTTTTTTATTTGAACTACTTGTGTAGTTGATTTCATCATTTAGATTATTGACCAATGAAATTTTTGCATTTTCGTCAAATTCTAAACTACTTAGTGATTCAATTTTATCTTTTTGTTCTATAATGGCAGTATCCTTTGGATTAAAATTATCTAAACGATGCATTACTTCTGCAGGGCCTTTTTCAAATTGAACTCCTTTTACAAACCATACATTGCCCAAAGCACCTTTATTGGCAATGGTATCATTGGCAATATTCCCAGTGATCACATATTTGGTGTTTAGCATATTAATGGTAGGGGTGCAGTTTGGAAATTTATACCATTGGTTTTCTATTAAATCTTGATAAATACTAAGCTTGGCTGGATGATAACCACCCACTGTTTTGTGATGATAAGCAACTATGGCACCACCATTAAAAGCATTTTGAATACCATTCCTAACATCTAAAACACGGTATAAGCTGGTATCTTTTTTTAAGGCAATATCTATTGGGTTTAAAACGAAAGCATTTTCACTATCAGCTGCCTCAATAAAATTATCTGCTTTGAGGTATTTTAAATTTACTTGGAATAAATCAATCATGGACAATACCCCAAATCCTATTAAAACAATAGTTTGATTGATTACCTTTTTAATTGATAAATACACTAAAACAAATATTAATAACAAATAAAATAAAAACTTTAATACATCCCCTTCAATCATTCCTTTTCGGTCAGTAGCTATGGCATTTGTTAAATCGTGTGCGGGCGTTTCAAAAACGGCTCTTTGATTGGCATCAGGAATTTTAGCTATTTGATTTATTAAATTTCTTTCACCATCGCTTTTGAAATCACTTGTAAAATAAATAGCTAATACACTTGCAAGAATAATGCCAGTAAGTAGTAAGCCAACTTTATATTTAGTTAAGATATTTTTTAAACTGGTTTCGGTGCTTATTTCTGCCATGCCATACAATGCCATGATGCCCAATAATAATGTTGGGATAATCATGATCATACTTGGTGCTCTAAACTTATTATAGAATGGTAAATGATTTAAAATGAAAACATTGAAAGATTCTAAATAACTACCAGCGCTTAACATAAAAGAAAGAAGGATGGTTGCGGCAATCCACCATCTGTGTTTATTGTTTTTTACAGAAAATCCTAATAGGGCAAAGAAGCAAATAACAACACCCATATACGGAGGGCCAGCAGTGAATCCTATGCCTCCCCAATAAAAGGAAAGAAAGGATTGCAATTGTTGTGCCACCTGTGGCTGCATTTGTTGCAATGTTTCAATGGCTTTGGAACTGGTTGGGTCAACCATATTTGGATCACTTGAGCCACCATACATATTAGGGAACATTAATACCAATGGTTCTGATTTAAACATACTATAACTTAACGCATAGTCCTTATTTAAACCGATAGAGGTGGTTTTACTGTCTTTTGTTATTAAAGTACTTCCTCCTCTAATAGATTCTTTACCATATTCATAGGTGCTAACCAATAATGGGGCATTCACTGTCAATCCAATGATGCCGGCAGCTAGGCCAATGCCTAATGTTTTTAAGATATGAGTATATTCTTTGTTTTTGATCCATACAATAACAAAATAGAGCGTCATTATGATTGCGATAATAACTCCGTAATAATCAACTTGAATATGATTGCCTTGTATAAGTAATACGGTTGCAATAGCTGTTAGTGTACCACCAAGAAAATATTTCTTTTGATAAAGAACAAGTAATGATCCAATGAAAAATGGTAGATACGCAATGGTATGCATTTTAGTAATATGCCCAACCATGATAATGATAGGGTTGTAGGTGGCATAACTATAACCCAATGCCCCAATGATACTAATAATGGTATTAAAGCCTAATACTTGTGCTAAAAAATAAAAACATAAACTGGCTAGAAAGAATAAACTAATAGGTTCGGCTAACCTTAAAGTTAATAGTTGATCAATCCATCCAACTGAATAGTCAAAACCGCCCACGCCGGTTGTTTGATAAGCAGGCATCCCTCCAAACATACTATTACTCCATAATGGGGTATGACCATATTTTTCTTTGAAGGAAAATGCATCCTGTGCCATTCCTTTCCATTGGGTAATATCTTGTTGTTGTAAAACCT
>CAINFN010000173.1 GCA_903848125.1 uncultured Bacteroidota bacterium | reverse complement strand
TCCTCCAAAAGAAACCCCCATTAAATATACTGGGGTTTTAATGGATAGTCCTTTAATTAAATCGAATATTTGTTGGGAATAAACCGTTGTTGTGTATTCTTTATTAAGCCTATCAGAATACCCTCTACCATATTGGTCATATCTAATTACTTGAAATCCTTCTTTTACTAAATTTTCAAAAAAACCGTCCCAAATAAAATAAGGTACACTAAAACCATGTACAAGTAGTACAACACCATTTTTTGCAACACCCGCTTTTTCATAATGAGTAATGCCATCACTTAATTTAATGAAGCTACCTCCCACTGCTTTTCTAGCTTCTGCATTCATTATTTTTTGCTCTGGATCTTTAAATTGAGCATTTGTATTAATTGCTATAAAAGCAACAACTATTAACAAAAGACTTTTATTCATATTATATAGTTTGATCAACAAATATATTATAATAGATGGAATTTAAACTAATGGCCTGGTTGTTATGAAGATTTTTCAAGAAAATGAAGGCGTTGATTTATAGTTAGTTACGTTTGTATAAAACCGAAACTTACCTATTTTGACCGAATTCAGGGGGTGTTTTCCTCACGCAGAGCGTAAAATAGATGTTTAGGCAAATTTGAGCCGCAAATTTTAGCTATTCGGCTCAAATTATTTGTATATTTGAGCCGATAAAGTAACCAAATAGGCTCATTATGTATAACTGGCAACACAAAAATTGGCCTGAATTTAAATTTGATAGCTCATCAATAGATAATGAATTGATGAAGTTTATGTTAAAAGCAGGAGAACTAAAAGGTATCATCTCTGCATTACCAGAATCAATAAGTACTGAAACGATTATACAGATAATGGTATCTGAAGCAATCAAAACATCTGAAATAGAAGGAGAGATAATAAACAGAATAGATGTAATGTCATCTATTAGAAAAAATCTTGGATTACATATCTCACAAGAACCGAAAGATAAAAATGCAATTGGATTAAGTCAATTATTAATTGATGTAAGAAATACTTATAAACTACCACTAACTGAAAACAAGATTCTTCAATGGCACCAACTGCTTATGGGAAATAATAAAAGAATCAATGCAGGACAATGGAGAAAAGGAAATGAGCCTATGCAAGTAATTTCTGGATCTGCGTCTGACCCTAAGGTTCATTATGAAGCTCCCCCTTCTAAAACCTTATCAAAAGAAATGAAGCGGTTTATAGAATGGTATAATAAAAGTGAAATTAGCTCCCCAATAATTAAAGCAGCAGTAGCACATCTTTATTTTGAATCCATTCATCCTTTTGAAGATGGAAACGGAAGAATTGGAAGGGCCATTGCAGAAAAAGCACTTTCACAAGGATTTGACAATCCTATTATGTTTAGTATTTCAAAATCTATTGAGGAAAATAGAGCAGCTTATTATAAAGAATTACAGCATGCACAACAAAGATTAGAAATTACGAAGTGGATAGAATGGTTTGCTTCAATTATAATTATTGCACAGGATGATGCTGAAAAAACAATACAGTTTACTATCAAAAAAATGAAATTTTTTGATAAGTATGATAAAAGTTTTAATGAACGTCAAAGAAAGGTTGTTAATAGAATGTTAGAAGAGGGCATTAATGGCTTTAAGGGTGGCATGAATGTAAAAAAATATATAAGTATAACAAATACTTCAAAAGCAACAGCAACAAGAGACTTGCAGGAATTAGCAGAAATGAATGTGTTTGTAATTAAGGGCGTAGGAAGATCAACTAGCTATGAAATAAATATTTAATTTAATTTATTTTCTTTATCTCATCTAAATCAACAATGTTACTCTTTGAGTTTTCTTCTTACAACATGCGACTTATCCATTCTTGTAGTTTTTAAATCTACAGTTTGTGATATTAAAAATGTCACGGCTTCGAGCCTTTTTATCACAGGTTGAGCTAACCAATAGTTCAAATCATTCATTTTTTCATCTAATGATTTAAGTGGCACTTTATATAAAGCTGGCTCAATGCTCATATTCAGAATTGACTATAAAGTTACTTAAAATAAGGCGTTTTTGGACTCTAAAATTCCTTGCTAGTTATCATCCATTTTTATCAAAAAACAGGTTTTCCTCACGCAAAACCTCACGCAAACCTCACGCAAAAACAAAAAAGGACCCACGATTTAACGTAAGTCCTTGATTTTCATGTAGCCAATATTGTACTACATTCTAACCAAATGTGGAGGGATTTAAGGGAATTCTACAGTCTGAACAAACTCATGACTATAATTCTAAAGCAAAATAAGGTCAAGTAATAGCTTTACAAAATATTTGTTTATGTAAAGTAATAGCTTTACTTTTGTGTATTAATAGTCAAGTTAAAACTTTACTTTATGAGAAATAATAAACTTCAGTTCCAACAGCTGAATGAAAAAATGGACCAATTAACTGGTTTGCAGCATGTTATTGTGCCACCTATTGGATGGATAAAAGCAATACGTAATGGCATTGGTATGTCTATGGAACAATTAGGCAAAAAACTTTCCATTACCAAGCAAGGGGTTATGG
>CAINFN010000172.1 GCA_903848125.1 uncultured Bacteroidota bacterium | reverse complement strand
ATGTATCTTTTTTTGCATAACAAAACACGACAACCCAAATGAGCGCACAACCAGCAATTTTAGTTCTAGCCGATGGCCATGTTTTTCACGGTCAAGCCTTTGGAAAAATTGGAACCACCACTGGTGAAATATGTTTTAATACGGGCATGACAGGATACCAAGAGGTGTTCACTGACCCAAGTTATACTGGGCAAGTGATCATCATGAACAATGTGCACGTAGGCAACTATGGTGTAAGAAAAACCGATGTAGAAAGTAAGTCGGTAAAAATTCATGGTTTAATTGGACGCAACTTAGAAGAAAAATATAGCCGTCTATTAGCCGATGGCAATTTGAATGAATACTTAATTGAAAATAATATTGTTTCTATAGAAGGACTAGATACAAGAGCCTTGGTGATTCATGTGCGTAATTCAGGTGCTATGAACTGTATTATTTCTTCAGACAATTTAGATGTTGATTCATTGAAAGCGCAATTGGCAAAAGTACCTAGTATGGATGGATTAGAATTAGCAAGTACGGTAAGCACCAAAGAAATATATGAATTAGGGGATACCAGTTCAAAAATAAAAGTTTCGGTTTTAGATTTTGGTGTGAAGGAACATATTTTACAATGCTTAGTTGATAGAGGAGCGCATGTAAGAGTGCATCCTGCTAAAACCGATTTTGCGACTTTAAAAGCATTTAATCCAACAGGTTATTTTTTATCCAATGGTCCTGGAGATCCAGCGCCTATGGATTATGCTATCAAAACAATTAAAGAAGTATTGAAAGAAAAGAAACCAGTATTTGGTATTTGCTTAGGACATCAATTACTTGCTTTAGCCAACGATATTCCTACTTTTAAAATGCACCATGGTCACCGTGGCTTGAACCACCCAGTGAAAAATGTAATTACAGGTTTATGTGAAATTACTACTCAAAATCATGGTTTTGGTGTAGATCCTGATGCTGTGCGTAAACATCCTAATGTAATTGTATCTCATGTCAATTTAAATGACGACTCTATTGAAGGCATTAAATTAAAAGACCGTCCAGCTTTTAGTGTGCAATACCATCCTGAAGCAACACCGGGTCCGCACGATAGCAGGTACTTATTTGATGATTTCGTATCTTTAATGAAATCGAATTAATATATTTATAGCATGTTAGAAATAGCCATCATCAACGGACCTAACTTAAATTTATTAGGCAAGCGAGAGCCTGATGTATATGGGCATGCTAGTTTCGAAGAATTTCTAGAACAACTTAAAAAAGATTTTCCTACTGTCAACTTTACTTATTTTCAAAGCAATATCGAAGGAGAGATAGTTGAAGCAATACAAGCTCATGGGTTTAATAAAGCAGGTATTATTTTAAATCCTGCTGCCTACACACATACTTCCATCGCCATTGGTGACGCAGTGGCCGCCATTAAAACACCGGTGATAGAAGTTCATATTAGTAATGTACATGCTAGAGAGGATTTTAGAAAAATTTCTCATGTTTCAGCTAAGTCTGTAGGATCCATTGTGGGCTTGGGCTTAAAAGGGTATGCCTTGGCTACAGAATGGTTTTTAGCCAATAGCTAATCCATTCCATTTCATTCCATTATAATTCCTTATTTTAGTACTAGTATTTTTTTTAACTTTTAACAAGTATAAAGGGTGCAGTCATTTTTGTACTGCTTTATATTTTACAATTGATTGCGATTATGGCTCTAACCCCAGTGGTATATCAAAAAAAACTTTGGTGGCTTATCGGCATCTCGATGGTCGTTAAAATAATACTTTCCTATTTTCTTGAATTGGGGAATGACGAAGTTTATTATTACACCTATGCCCTTCAACCCGATTGGAATCACTTTGATCACCCTCCAATGGTGGGTTGGATGATTCGACTTTTCACTTTTAATTTACATTGGCTATCTGCTTTGTCAATGCGCATAGGAGGTATATTAGCAGCAGCCATTTCAACTATTGTAATTTTTGAATCGGGTACTTTATTAAAAAATGAAAAAGCAGGTTGGATAGCAGCCTTATTATACAACCTATCTATTTATACATGTATTATAGCTGGTTTATTTGTATTGCCCGATAGCCCTCAATTATTATTTTTTACCTTAAGTATTTTTGTGATGTTGAACTGGGTGATCAAGCCACAATTATTTACTTTATTTGGTTGGATACTATTAGGTTTATTTATTGGATTGGCTACTTTGAGTAAGGTCCATGGACTTTTTTTATGGGGCGGTTTTGGGTTATTTATTTTATTCAATCAAATTAAAACACTTAAAGAGAAAGGCTTTTACCTAGCTATCTTAATTACTATTGTATGTATTATTCCAATTGTTTATTGGAATTTTCAAAATGATTTTATTACTTATAAATATCATTCAAAGAGGGTTACTCATACCGGCATTTCGTTGTCTAGTTTTTTTCAACAAATATGGGGTGAGTTTTTTTATCAAAATCCATTGGTGTATATCGCAATTCTAGTATCATTATTTAGAATTAAAAAAGTAAGGTTCCAAGCAAAAAATGCACAAGCCATTAATTTATTACTTTGGTTAAGTATTCCATTGATTTTGATTTTTTGGGGACTTTCACTTTTCAACGCAACCTTGCCTCATTGGACAGGCCCTGCCTTTATCTCTTTATTTTTAATTGCAGGTGTTTATTGGTCTAGCTATTCACGTAAAAGTATTCCGGTTCTTTTAAAATGGGCTATTGGTTTTATGGGATTCGCTGTTTTAGGTTTTTTAGTACTTGTAAAAATAGTACCTACTCAACTAGGGTCTAGTAAACAAGAAAACTTAGGCGAATACAATCCCATTAATGATGTGACTGGTTGGGCCTATTTTAGTGATGAATTTAATAAAATAGTACAAAAAGATTTAGCAGGGGGGAGCATGTCTAAAAATGCACCTATTGTCGTGCATAAATGGTTCCCTGGTGGACATCTGTTATTTTATACTGCTCCTTTGGTGCACAGAAGAGTGCTTGCTATTGGCTCACTAGATGACGTTCATAAGTTTGCCTGGTTAAATCAAACACAGGAGGGGTTAAAAATAGGAGAGGATGCTTATTGTATCGTTCCATCCAATTTACCTGCCAATCCAAATGCTTTATATGGGGATTATTTTACACAAATTCAAGCACCCGACACCATTCCTATTGTAAGCAAAGGAGTCTTGTTAAGAAATTTTTATGTGTATAGATTGCGCCAGTGTAAGACCTTGCCTCCTGCTATTATTCATCCAAGCGCTTTAGTAGTTACAAAATAAATTCATCAAAATCTTTACGGTAAGAGATACTCACTCCTTGTCGATTTCTTTTTCCTAAACTACTTCCATTAATATCCAAGCTATTTCTATTAAATAAGATGGCTCTTAATTTTCTGTCATCTGAAAGAATAAACTCAATGTTTAAATCGGGCAACCACTGAAAATTGCCATTTTGAATGGTGGTACTATTTTGAACATTAAAATCTAAATCTCCACCCACATTTACAATTATTTTATCATTTAAAAAGCTCCTGCCTAATTTTAGATTTACTCTTTGACGATCAATTTTATTGGCATTAATAGCAATTCCAGCACCAGTAGGATCTAGTAAATTAGCGCTATTATACACCGAAGAACCTACATCAAATCTTAAACCTTTATCACCAGTAACTTTATTTAAAATAGCGGTAATTGATTTATTTATTTCTTTAGTTAATAAGTGAGAGATGGTATTGATTCCAATGGAAGTAACAGTGTAAGCATTGCTGTTGTTTCCATTGCTAAAACCAACAGGCGCAAATGAATTAAATACGATTAAAAAAGACACTTGTTTTAATATTTCATTGTCATCACGTTCTAACCTGGATATAAATTGAGAAAACTCATTGTCTGAACTAATAGGGTTCCCTTGTGGAAATGCCAAAGAGAATCTAATATCTGGCTGTGCTAGTTTGTTTCTTAAGGCAGCATCCACATATACATTTCCTCTATAGGTTCTAACTGCATTACTAAAGTTGGCAGTACCCACAAGTTCATTTAAACTAACCCTTTCTGCAGTATATCTAGCATCAATATGAATATTTGCTTGATAGGGGTTTCCATTCCATTCAATGTAATTGCCTGCTTCTGGAATTAATTCAAAAGGCTTTTTGATAAAAGATTGAAAGTTAAAATCGTATTTGCCTGATTCTATATTGTACTTACCTCTAATGGTTAGGGGTTCTATATTACCCGCTCTTATTTTAAGTCGTCCATTTCCAACAGCTTTAATAACATCGCCAGACAATTCGTCCATAATCACGTCTATCTGTGTTTTATTGTTGGCTTTTACATCTAAGTCTACGACTAAGTTGTAAGTGGGGATATCTGCACTTTTTATGGCTGTTTTACCAAACTTTTTAAATACGATGAAGTCGGATTTTCCACTTTCTTTACTGGTAGAGTTGGGCAGATAGATATGTGAACTATCATTTACATCTGCATTGATATACATTTTAATATTTTCTTCAGGCCCTTGAATGGTCATAGAAGCTTTGCCCACTGCATGCCCATAAAAATTGGAGTTGTCTAGAGGATCTGTTCGAAGTAGCTCTATTTTTGGACTACTCATTTCCATGTCATACACTAAATGAGTAAATCCTTGGTTTAGAATTTTACCTTTAAAAGTGGCTGGCCTATTTTTGGCATCTCTTAATGCAACGGTTCCAAAATCAATTCCTTCTTCTGTAAAGTGGATGGTACTACTATCAATAAAATAGTTAACCTTGGTATAATCTACTTTAAAAGAGCTATTGGTGATATTGGCGCTTCCTAATAAATAAGGATGTTCAATCCTTCCGCCAAAATGTATTTGTCCATTGGCCCTGCCTTCTAAATTAGTAAGTACTCCGCCTATAAATTGTTGTACCAAACTAAACTTTGAATGGTTTAAGTATAAATTAGCGTCTAAGGGGTTAGCGCTGTCTTTGATTGAATAATTTCCTTGGGCACTTAAATTGTATTCTGTGTTAGGGCAGTTTAATAGAAAAGGAACTATTCCTTTAGAGTTTTGATAGCCTATTTTAAGCATGGCCAATCCAATGGAATCGTTATTGAATCTGAATTGGTTCATTTTTAAATCGGAACTAAATTCAAAGTCATTTAAAATATTTTTAAATTGAATTTTTCCATCTGTAAGTCCTTCTAGCTTAGGATAATCAAAGAATAGTTTTGTAAAATCTCCTAAAATGATATTCTTTAGTTCAAGTTGAATGCCATTTTTTTCAGTAGCTGAATTTGAAAACACAAATTCTTGTAAACCTTGAGTAAATTTAAAATCGGTTGCGTTTGTAT
>CAINFN010000171.1 GCA_903848125.1 uncultured Bacteroidota bacterium | reverse complement strand
TTTCCCAGCTTACTTATGACAAGCATTTCTTTATTAATAATTTATAGGCTTGCCTTCTTAGTTACGCAAGATCGTAAAAAAAGCTTAATAGCTTTAATTTTAGCAACTTTTTCAAACTTTCAGTTAAACCTAATTTCTGCAAGAATTCCCACGGATCATAATGACATTGCCTTTGGATTTTATATTTTGCTGAGCATTTGGACTTTTGTGGAATATTTAAAATCAAAGAAAATTTATTGGGCCTTACTATCCGGCTTATTTGCAGGGGCCGCAGTATTAATTAAGTGGCTCATTGGGCTGCTAGTTTATTCATCTTGGGGAATTATTTCATTATATTATATAATAAAGAAAAAAAACTATTCCTTACTTTTAAATTTAATATTTTCTTTTATTATCTGCCTATTAATATTTATCCCATGGCAAATATTTGCTTATTATAAATTTCCAACTGAGTTTTTATTTGAGCTTAGTTTTAACCAAAAACATTTATTAGAAGTTGTAGAGGGGAATGGAGGTGGTTATCTTTTCTATATTAAAAGCCTAAGACATTACTATGGTTATCTTATTCCATTCTTTTTTTTACATGGAATTTGGCTAAGCTATAAAAGAAAATATTTTGAAAATGAAATTAGCTTTGCCTTAATTTTCTATGCTGTGCTTCTTTTTTCTTTTTTCACTTTTATGGTACCTACAAAAATGAATGGGTACTTATATTCAATAATGCCTATTGGTTTAATATATGCATCAATATCTATTCATGAATTTATGCAAAAGTATATTACCAAAAAGGTATTTGTATTTCTGTTTATTTCTATACTAGTTATTGATACTTTGAACCCCTATGATATTTGGAAAAGAACCTTTAGAAATGAAGAGTATAGTAGAAAATCAAATAATACAGCCATTATTAAAAACGCCGATATTTTAATACCTAAAGATTATAATGTTGTCATTAATTTAAGTGATTATGAAAACATTGATCTTATGTATTATAATAAGAGACCATTTGCAGCCTATCATGGTGTATTTACAGTGGATGAACTAAATAAATTATTAGTACAAAAGGTTAAAATTGCTGCTTTTGCAGATCATGGGAAATATATACTCCCAGACTATATTAAAAATTATCCTTTCTTATATATAATTGATAAAAAGTTAATGGATTAATTTCTACAATGTTTATTGTTAAAACATATAGATTTTTGTACTTCTCCTTCCCTTTTCGACCCTAGCTAAATATAAAAATATTTCAATATCTTCAATGAGTATAAAAACTATTCCCAAGCATGATTAAAAAGGTAGCCATTATAGGAGCAGGTCCGGCAGGTTTAACTGCTGCGTATTTGTTAGGTAAAGCGCATCAGGACGTAACGGTATTTGAGAAAGATCCACAATATGTTGGGGGTATTTCAAGAACAGAAACCTACAAAGGTTATCATTTTGACATTGGTGGTCACCGCTTTTTTTCCAAGTCAAAAGAAGTGGAAGATTTCTGGACTGAAATTTTAGCCGATGAATTATTAGAGCGTCCAAGAAGTTCTCGTATATTTTACAATAAAAAGTTTTTTGCGTATCCTTTAGCGGCTTTTGAAGCCTTATTAAAGTTGGGTATTTTTGAAAGTTTCTTATGTGTAATGAGTTATTTAAAAGCAAAAGTTTTCCCCGTAAAGGATCCGCAAAATTTTGAGGACTGGGTAACCAATCAATTTGGTAAACGTTTGTTTAATATTTTCTTTAAAACCTATACCGAAAAAGTATGGGGTATCCCTTGTAAAGAAATTTCTGCCGACTGGGCCGCACAAAGAATTAAAGGATTGTCCTTAAGTACTGCGGTATGGAACGCTTTGTTTAAACCAAGTGGCAAGAAAAGCAAGGGTGATGTGATTAAAACATTAATCGATTCTTTCCGATATCCAAAATTGGGTCCTGGGATGATGTGGGAGGAGTGTGTGATAAAAAGCAAAGCCTTGGGGGTAAAGATTGAAATGAATACCGGCGTTTACAAAATTGAGCGCTTACAAAATTGTACATGGAATTTGCATACAAGTAACGACAGGCTGTTGGGTGGCTTTGATTATGTATTGTCTTCTGCACCTATGCGTGAATTAATTCCTGCAGTAGCACCCGCTTTTTCTCCAGCAGCATTACACGCAGCAAGTCAATTAAAATATCGTGACTTTTTAACGGTGGTATTAATTTGTAAGGATCAAGATGCATTTAGCGACAACTGGATTTATATTCATGAGCCAAATGTAAAAGTAGGACGTATCCAAAACTTTAAATCTTGGAGCCCTTTTATGGTGCCGGATCCTGAAATGGCATGTTATGGTTTAGAGTACTTCTGTTTTGAAGGGGATGGATTATGGACCAGTACCGATGCAGATTTAATTGCATTAGGCACAAAGGAAATAGATCAAATTGGTTTAACAAAACCATCCGCAATCGTAGATGGATATGTGGTTAGACAACCCAAGGCTTACCCGGTTTACGATCATGGGTACAAGGACCATTTAAATGTAATCCGTGAAGCATTAAAACAATACAAAGGGTTATACTTAGTAGGAAGAAATGGGATGCATAAATACAATAACCAGGATCATAGTATGATGACCGCAATGTTGGCTGCAAAGAATATTATTGCTGGCAAAGAAGTATATGATTTATGGGATGTAAACGAGGATGCGGAATACCATGAGGGAGGAGATCGTGGCGTATCCGATGGCATTGTAGGCCGCGCAGTTCCAGAAAAAATATCTTAAAACCGTCAAGTGTCAAACTTGGATTTAACATTCAGGAAAGGCTGGTTCCCACTATGTAGGATTACCACCAATTTCAAAATATCAATTCTGCTACACACTTTACCTTTTGGGAGATAATGGTAAAATTGGGTAAAAACAAAAACCCTTGATATACAAGGGTTTCAAGAAGGTTGTGGTCTCGCCAAGAATCGAACTTGGATCTAGTGTTTAGGAAACACCTATTCTATCCATTGAACTACGGGACCATCGGCTATCTAGTAGCCGAGGACAGCAAAAATAACCACATTATTTGGTATCTTTACGCCTCTAATACAACACAATATGGGTTTTTACAATATCATTATTAAGTTTCGTTTTTGGCTAAGTTTACTTGCTGTAGCCTTAGGTTTAGGCCTCGAATTAACTGGCATTGCTGGCTTTTGGCCTGTTTTCCCGCTTTATTTTTTAGGGTTAATTGGTATTTTAAGCCATTTTATTATTGGCCCTCTTCGCTTAGTGCAAGCCCCGATGGAAGCCGGTGATATGGACGAGGTAGAACGTATTTTAGCAACCATCTGGTGGCCTCAACTTTTATACAAGCCTGTGCGCAGTACTTACTATACCATCAAGGGCAATATTGCCATGGTGAAACAAGACTTTGATACTGCCGAAAAACATTTAAAGCATAGTAATGATTTAGGATCGGCGATGCCTGAAGCAGAAGGGGCTAACAAATTGCAATTAGGGATGATGGCCATGCAAAAAGGCGATACCAAACAAGGTGAGTCTTATATACGTGCCGCCATTCGTGCAGGTATTCCTGATAAAGAATCCGAAGCCGTTGCTTTTTTAAGCATGTGTCAAATTTTTATGAACAAACGCGAGTTCCGCGCTGCTAAAGATTATTTCCGCAAAGCCAAAGCTTGCAAACCCACTACTAAACAAGTAGTAGATCAAATCAAAGACATAGAGAAATATATTTCTCGTATGCCTGGGTAATTTCATTTAATCCTAATCAAATTATAGATTATGAAAATTAACGAGACAGTACCAAAAAATTTTGATACAGTTAAAGTTTTTAGAGGTATAAAAACTCAATTATCTGAGAAGTTTAGTAATATGAATGACGCTGAGCTCTCTGGCTATTTATCAGCTTATAATGAAACGTATTACAATCAATCAATTGCTGAAACAAGGCTTAAGTATAAAGATGTAATTGATAAAATGTCCTTTTCTGAATTTGCCTCCTTTTTAAAAAATAAGTAAGCCTTCTAAAAAATATTTTTAA
>CAINFN010000170.1 GCA_903848125.1 uncultured Bacteroidota bacterium | reverse complement strand
TATAGGAATGGTCAAAATTGTAAGCAGGTAAATTTGAAGAAATGGTAAGTAATGGATGATTGATGCTAAAATAAGCGGCTACTTTAGGATATTCATTTGAATTCTGGGCTTTTACTTGTCCATTGAATATAAAAAATGCAATTAGAATTAAAGTATATTTTTTCATTAAAATTTCTTGAAAAATGCTGATTAAATTATTTCTTTTCTTTTTTATAATGTGTTTTTCTCATGTCCTCTTCATCATCCATATCTGGTCCTTTCTCCACTTTTCTCCAATCCACATCTCTGTTGTAACGTTTCATGGCATTAGTGGTATTGAATATTTCTCTAGAGGGAAATACTAAGCTATAAGGTTTGTAATTTGGCTTGTCGGTAAAAAAATCATCCAATAAACTTGCAGTAGCATCGTATTGGTTTACATAAGGAACATCTAATATATTATAAATCACTTTTAAAATAGATCCAAAATTAGCATGTGTATTGGAAGTATAATTTCTTTTTACATAAGGTCCTGCCAACATTAAAATACTTCTGTGTGCATCTATATGGTCTACACCCCCTTGAGGATCATCTTCGGTAACTATGACCAACATATTTTTCCAATAGGGCGTTCTAGATAAAAAATGTAAAATTCTACCTACTGCTAAATCGTTGTCTGCAACATAAGATGCTGGATAGGGATAGCCATCTTTAGGTCTTGGATCGGCAGTATGGTCATTGGGCACTTGCATGGTAATTAAACTTGGCAAGGCTTTATGTTTATTGAGCCATAATTTTTTAAACTCAGTTTCGAATTGATCCATTCTAAATTGATCTGGAATGTTGCAATTAAATCCTGCATAATTATGACTTGTATTTTTCCATAATGCTTTTTGCATAGGTACCATTACTGCATGTCCACTTCCAGTGGCTGTGTCATTCCACTCTTCTCTATTATGTGCGGTTTCATTGGCTTCACCAAAATTATAAAAAGGTATATTTTTTCTTTCTAATGCTTCCCATAATCCACCTCTTTCAGCATAATCCTCAGGATCTATGCTACCAGTAGTTCCTGGGAATCTTCTGCCAGAAGCATTTGAAAATATTTTTGCGGATTTATTCACGCTTGAATTGGCTTCTACCCACTCATTAGGAATCACGCCCATCATCCAATGATGACCGTGGATAGAGGCATCACCATCGCAATAAAAATTATCTGAATAAGAAAATTCTTGTGCTAATTTTGTGTGGTTGGGTGTAATATCAAAACCCACCGCATTTTTGCTTTGGAAACCCATTCTTACATGGTTGCCGAATTTAGCTAAACTTGAATCACCTCTGCCTGTTTTTAATTGACCTAGCACTTCATCATAAGTTCTATTTTCCTTGGTGATGTATACGATATATTTTATTGGGCTTTTACGAATGCCTGCTTTAATAGGCAATGGATTTTTTACATCATCTACTTTGGCAACAGTTTTATAGGTATTATTTAAAGTTGTTTTGGTATAATTTTTTAATTCTTCTATCGTGGGCACTTTAATTTTTTGGAAAGTTCCTAATTGTATATCACCAATATAAGTACCCTGCTCAGGTTTTTTAAAACCTATACCACCATTGGGCCCTGCACCATAACCTCGGCAGGAGATGACATACATTTCTTTTTCGTCATTGCTTAATCTTATTTTTGAAGTGCCCCATCCGCTTGGAATAAAGCCAATGGTTTTTCTTTTTTCAAGATCAATTACCGCCACTGCATTAAAACCTAATAAGGCAACGTATAATGTTTTCTCGTCCTTGGTCATATGAATTCCAAAAGGCAGATAACCTCTATAGTTGTCAATGGCTTCATTTAATTTAATAGGAATACTGCCTATAATTTTATGATTTTTATAATCAATGATAGAAATATTATCATTCGTAGCATTGGAAACATAAGCCAATTGATTTCCTATTGCTATTGAGTTTGGACTCGCACCGCCCACTACCTCGGCACCCTCAATCATTTCACCAATCTGATAGCCTGTTTTAAATTTATCTATTACTTGATTTGTATTTAGATCAATGTTAAAAACACTCATTGCATTAGGTGATAAGGGGTCGCCAACGCCCGGTATCAATCTTCCATTATAGGTAATACCATTTATTGATTCTTTTGTGTTGTTTCCATAAGGATGCCAAGGCATCAGCATGGTATCATAATTTTCCTT
>CAINFN010000169.1 GCA_903848125.1 uncultured Bacteroidota bacterium | reverse complement strand
GGAAAGAAGCCGATGTCTGGAAATAGTGTTTCACACTCCAACATCAAGACAAAGCGTCGTTTCCTTCCAAATTTGCAAAAGAAGCGTTTCTACTTCATAGAAGAAGATCGCTGGATTACCATCAAAGTATCAACTGATGCTATCAGAACCATTAATAAGAATGGTTTAGCTTCTGTTGTTAAAGATCTTAGAGCTCAAGGCGAAAAGATTTAATTAACCCAATTAAGTATAACTTATAATATACCATCATGGCAAGGAAAGGAAACAGAGTTCAAGTAATATTAGAGTGCACTGAGCACAAGACTACTGGTTTACCAGGAACTAGTCGTTATATTACTACTAAGAACAAAAAGAACACCCCAGATCGTTTGGAGTTCAAAAAATATAACTCAATTTTGAAAAAAGTAACTGTTCACAAAGAAATTAAATAATCATGGCAAAAGCAGCTTCTAAAAACGCGAAAGTAAAGGATCTTAAGGCTTCAGCTGAAGCCAAAAACTGGACTAAAGTAATTAAAGCTATTCGTAGCCCTAAAACAGGTGCGTATACTTTTAAGGAGAACATTGTTCACAAAGATCTTGTAAAAGAGTTCCTTGCAAAATAACCTTATTCGTTATTACTAAATACTAGTATTTACGTTCTAAAGATAGTAACTCCCGCCCGATGAATCGTGGTGGGAGTTTTTCTTTTAAATATTGACTAAATTTACAAAATGAGCTTTTTAGGAAAATTATTTGGAAAGAAAGAAAAAGAAAGCCTTGATCAAGGTTTGGAAAAAACGAAACAAGGTTTTCTTGAGCGTATTTCAAAAGCCATTATAGGAAAAACCTCGGTGGATGAAGAGGTGTTAGATCAATTAGAGGAAGCCTTAATTGGTGCGGATGTGGGCGTTGATACCACACTGGCATTAATTGAAAAAATTCAAGATCGAGTTAAGAAAGAAAAGTACGTTTCCACTACAGAATTAAATAAAATTTTACATGAGGAAATTGTTTCCTTATTGGTTGATGCACCAACACAATCTTTAGGATTTAATCCTCCAGCGAACCAACAACCCTATGTAATATTAGTAGTGGGTGTTAATGGTGTTGGCAAAACCACTACCATTGGCAAATTAGCACACCATTATAAGGAAGCGGGTAATGAAGTGATATTGGGTGCAGCGGATACTTTTAGAGCCGCAGCGGTAGATCAATTAACTATTTGGAGTGAAAGAATTGGGGTACCCATTGTAAAACAAAATATGGGTTCAGATCCTAGTGCGGTTGCGTTTGATACCATTCAGTCGGCCATGGCAAAAAAAGCCAATGTGGTTTTAATTGACACGGCTGGCAGATTACACAATAAAGTGAATCTAATGGAAGAGTTAAATAAAATTAAAAGAGTCATTCAAAAACAAATGCCTGAAGCGCCTCATGAGGTATTGTTGGTATTAGATGGATCTACTGGACAAAATGCTTTAGAACAAGCCAAACAATTTATGGCCGTCACCAATGTAACCGCATTGGCTATTACAAAGTTAGACGGAACAGCCAAAGGTGGGGTAGTATTGGCTATTGCGCATCAGTGTAAAATTCCTGTAAAATATATCGGAGTGGGTGAGCAAATAAAAGATTTACTTTTATTTGATAAGGATGAATTTGTAGACTCTTTGTTTAATTTAAATAAGGCTTAGGTTATTTAAACTACTAGCTTATTTAAAGGTATATCTAACGCCTATTCCACCTTGGTTTTTGAAATAGCCTTGTATAATACTAAAGGAAGGCTGCCAATCAATACTAATATTAAGGGGGGTGTTCCTCACTTTATAATCAAGCCCAATGATACCATCAAATCCTACAGAAATATTGGATTTGTCTAGTGTATTATTTTTTTTTCTCCATTCCTCACTCCATATTCCTAAGTGGCCTCCATAACCAACATACCAGGACAACTGATTGTCCTCTTTGATGGGGGTATGAATTTCATTTAAAATGGAAAGCCAAAAACCATCCAGTGTAATGTAACCAACTGCTTCTATAGCTTTATTCGCACTATAAAAAGTTTTATAGGATAAGGCACCAGGATACATTTTTACTCCTATTGCCTTTTTATAACCATCAGCATAAAGGTGTAAATTTCTATTTACAGGGGTGTCTAAAGTAAAGTTTTGAGCAAATAATAATTGAACTAAGAACAAGCTAAATAAACTTAATAGGAGCTGCTTTTTTATCATTTCTGTTTGGTTGGGGGTATGCAAATTTAAGGGGATTTGTAAAAATAAACTGTTTAATAAATGGTAATTTTTTTTAAAAGTTGCTTTGGCAGGGGTAGGGAATCTTACGAAATATGATTAGGTTTGTAGTATGCATAATTTTCAAGAATTAGTGACGTCATTTAACAAAGGATTTGATACCAATCATTTTCCTAAAAGTCCTGCCACTTTGTATGAACCAGGTGATTATTTCCTTAGCATAGGCGGAAAAAGAATCAGACCTGTATTGTGTTTATTAGGCAATGAATTGTTTAATGAAATCCATGAAGATGCTTATCATTTATCCAATGCTGTAGAATTGTTTCACAATTTTTCGTTGGTGCATGATGATATCATGGATGACGCTTCTTTAAGAAGAGGAAAAGCTACAATACATACTAAATATGATCCTAGTACTGCATTGTTAGTAGGAGATGTGATGTTGGTGAGGGCCTACGAATATTTACAAAAAATTCAATCAGCTCATTTATCTAAAATTTTACAGTTATTTAATACTACGGCAAAAGAAGTATGTGAGGGACAGCAATTGGATATGGATTATGCTAAAAAAGACAAAGTAACGATGGATGAGTACATTCATATGATCACTTTAAAAACATCTGTACTATTGGCTGCAAGTTTAGAAATGGGCGCGATTATAGGGGGAGCAAGTAGTGCAAATTGTAAACACTTATATGAGTTTGGAAAAAATATAGGTATTGCATTTCAAGTACAAGACGATTATTTAGATGCTTTTGGAGATGCTGCTCTATTTGGAAAAGAACCTGGGGGAGACATCAAACAAAATAAAAAAACATTTTTATTAATTCATGCATTAGAAGTAGCTAACAAGGAGCAAAAGTTGGCATTGGAAAATTTATTAAAATCCAATCAGGAAGATAAAGTAGAAAAAGTGTTAGCCATATTTAAAGAATGCGGTATTGATATTTGGGCAGAGAGTAGCAAAGCTAAATATCTTAAACAAGCGTTTGAACATTTAGAATCTATCGCTGTCACCAATGATCGCATAAAGCCATTAATTGAGTTGGCTAATTATTTAATGAATAGAAATCAATAATCCCTTGCTAATGATGAATTTATTTAGGAAGAAATCGATTGATAAAATTGTGCAAGATGCTGAATTAGGATTAAGTGATGGACATAGCAGCAATGGGTTAAAAAGAGTGTTAGGGGTGAAGGATTTAACTTTTATGGGCATTGCAGCCGTAGTGGGTGCTGGTATATTTTCAACCATTGGCACCGCTGCCTTTCATGGAGGACCAGGTATTTCCTTATTATTTGTAGTGACTGCTATTACCTGTGGGTTTAGTGCTTTGTGCTATGCCGAATTTGCAAGTAGAGTTCCCATCGCAGGAAGTGCTTATACCTATGCCTATGTGACATTTGGAGAATTGATTGCATGGATCATAGGTTGGGCATTGATATTAGAATATGCCATTGGTAATATTGTAGTAGCTATTAGTTGGAGTGGTTATTTCGTTAATTTATTAGAAGGATTCCATATTCACTTGCCAGGATGGTTGTCAACAAACTACGATCAAGCACAACAAGGTTATGAGGAAGCAGTAAAACATTTAGCTGCAGGTGGAACCAAAGAAACAATTAGCAAGTTAGCTAGGATAGGGTATGATGCCATAAACAATGCACCTATGATTGGTTCTTGGCGCATCATATTGAATACCCCTGCTTTAATTATAGTTGCTCTAATAACCATTTTAGCTTATATCGGTATTAAGGAAAGTAAAAAGAGTACCAACTTTATGGTTATTTTTAAAATCATTGTCATCCTATTTGTGATTGTATTAGGCTTCTATTATGTAGATACTAAAAATTGGGATCCATTTTTACCCAACGGTTTTACTGGGGTGTTGGCAGGTGTGTCAGCTGTTTTTTATGCTTATATTGGTTTCGATGCTATTTCAACAACGTCTGAGGAATGTAAAAATCCACAACGTGATTTACCTCGAGGCATGATCTACTCTCTTGTCATCTGTACCATTTTATATATTTTAATTGCTTTGGTACTTACTGGAATGGTTAATTATACAGAATTAAAAGTAGATGATCCATTGGCATTTGTTTTTGAAAGATTGGGCTTGCACAAAATTGGCTATATCATATCCATAAGCGCTGTGGTAGCAACCACCAGTGTCTTACTAGTATTTCAATTAGGGCAACCAAGAATATGGATGAGTATGAGCAGAGATGGTCTATTGCCAAAGAAATTTTCTAAAGTACATCCAAAGTTTGGCACGCCAGGTTTTGCTACTATTGTTACTGGGTTTTTTGTGGGTATCCCATCCTTGTTTATGTCTATTAGTCGAATGACCGATTTAACAAGCATTGGAACCTTGTTTGCTTTTGTTTTAGTTTGTTTTGGCGTATTGGCTTTGCCTAAATTGGCGCCCACTTCAATAAAGCAAGCATTCAGGTTGCCTTATCTAAATGGTAAATACATTGTTCCTTTGCTCAGTATCATTTTCATTTATTTTGCAAAAAACAGAATTCAAGAAGATCTAATCAATTTTTCTATACAAAATTTTCAAGAATTTTTATTTTTAGTGT
>CAINFN010000168.1 GCA_903848125.1 uncultured Bacteroidota bacterium | reverse complement strand
GTCATAAATGGTTAGCACCTGCTTTAAGTAAAGAAGTGGTAGCCTTAGGTTTTACACCTGACAGAGTTTTTCAAACGGGCGTGGAGCTAACGGGTACTATACAGGATTGTATTAAGTTGAATTTAAATCTAAGATGTGCAAGTCAGGTAATGTATTCTATAAAGTCATTCATTTGTAATGACCCTAATGAACTCTATAATAATTTAGTAAACATTGCTTGGGAAAAGGTCATTGATCCAAAAGGATATTTTTCAGTTACTAGTAATGTATTTCATCCTACTATATCAACAAATTTATTTGCTAATTTAAGAGTGAAAGATGCTATTGTTGATAGAATGCGTGAAGTGACTCAACAACGTCCATCCACTGGTTCCGATTTAGCAGGAGCGGTGGTGTATTTATTTTGGAAAAATGATGAAGCGGAAGTTTTCTTAGATACTTCAGGTGAAACTTTAGCGAAACATGGTTATAGAAAATTACCAGGCACAGCTCCTATGTTAGAAGCTTTAGCCGCCGCCACCATACTTTCTACCAAATGGGATAGAAAAGGGGCCTTTGTAAATCCAATGTGCGGTTCTGGTACATTAGCCATTGAAGCTGCACTCATTGCTACTAATAGAGTTCCAGGTTTATTGAGAACACAGTATGCCTTTATGCATATTCTAGGATATAAAAAAGAAATGTATGAAGTAGAGCATGCAAAATTGAAAGAACAAATTATTAAAATTCCTGGTCTACAAATTATAGCCTCTGATATTAGTAAGCGCGCCACAGAAACGGCAAAGACCAATGCAACCATGGCAGGCGTAGATCATTTAATTTATTTTCAAGACTGTGATTTTGAAGAGACGAATGTTCCTTCCAATACAGAAGGTGCGGTAGTTATGTTTAATCCTGAATATGGTGAAAGATTAGGAGAAGAGTTGGAATTAGAAGCTACCTATGCAAGAATGGGAGACTTTTTAAAGAATAGTTGTAAAGGCTACTTAGGATACATTTTTACAGGAAATTTAGAATTGGCAAAAAAATCAGATTAAAACCTAGCAGACGTATAGAATTTTACAATGCCACTATTGATTGTAGGTTACTTGAATATGAAATGTATGCAGGCACTAAAAGGGTAGATAAAAAAGTGGAGGACGAAAAAGAAGATTTAATACCTAAATAAAAATTGCTTAGGCAATACTTTTATTTCCAATTTATTGGCAAAGAACAATTCCCCATCCATTTGAATAGGCAATTCCTTTTCGCATTGTATGTTAAAATGGGTACCTAATTTATGAATTACAAATGGGAGCGTTAAATGCTTTCTGCTTTTAATGATAGGTAAATACCATAGCCTTTTCCAAATAGGAAGCTTTTTACACAAAACCATATTCAATGCACCATCGTTAATTTCCGCAGTTGGTGCAATGTCAAATCCGCCTCCAGCCCTTGAAGAATTAACTACCATAGCTAAAAGAAACTTTTCATACCAGTTTTCTGATTCACTCTCTATTTTAATAGTTGTTTCTTTAAATCTAAATATTTTATAAAGCACCGCTAATAAATAACCATAATGACCTCCAATAAATCGAATGGCTTTCATTGATTGCAAAATTTCTCCATCAAAGCCAACCCCTAAGCAGTTGATATATAGTTTATCATTTACTTTACCAGCATCAATTAATTTAGGAGTAGCAGATAGGATTAAATTAATTCTTTCTTCTAACGATGTATCGCCATAAAGTTTCCATGCAAAATCATTTCCTGTACCTCCATTAAATAATGAAATACATGATTTGCAATTGGGGTATTGATTGATAAAGTAATTGATAGTGCCATCTCCTCCAATGATCCAACAATCGGAAAATTCCGTAAGTAAATCATTGGTTGGCCAATGCCTAGTGTAAACTGTATTGGCAATATTTTTATAAGCTAAAAATTGTTGAAGCTGATTAGCAATTTTGGTGGCTTTCCCGCTGCCTGCGATGGGGTTGGCTAATATGGCTACAGACTTAATTTGCATGGCAGCTTACTATTTAATTGCTATTTAACTTCTTATTATTAATTAATAGGTATTTAGAAGTTTCATACAAAGTCTCCGTTAATATTCTCATTTGGTTTTCAGCTGAATCATTTACCACCTTATTGTTATTAATTACACTTTCAAATATAGTCTTAGAGGGTGTTTTAATTTTATATCCAAAATAATACTGATTGTTTAAAACCCCAATTTGCTGATTAAAATCGTCGTATAAAAAAATAGCATTGTTTGGATTGGTTTTGTTCGCGATATCAAATATATTTTTTCCTAGGGTAGTATTGGTATATTGAATATTACATAAGGAAGCAATACTTGGCATGACATCTATTTGAGAAACAGGAAAATTGTATTCTTTTGGTTTTAAAATGGAGGGAGCATAAAAAAGAAAAGGCACATGCATATTTGTTAATCCTTGTTCTGTAAATGATCTGGGAAGCATATTGCCAGCATCTCCCTTAATACCATGATCACCAATAAATACAAATAAAGTACTATCAAAATAGCTTTCTTTTTTTGCTGCTTCTATAAATTGTTCAAAACAAAAATCGGTATATCTAAAGGCATTGAATTCATCATTGTTTTCAAAACCGAACTTTAATAAGGAATCTTTTGAAATGACTATTTTTTTAAATGCTTTTGCATCTTCTGCTGGAATTGTATAAGGGCGATGGTTGTCTGCAGTTTGAATAATAGCAAAAAATGGTTTTGTATTAGAACTTAGAGTTTTGTTTGCCTCCATGAATAAATTTTTATCACTAATTCCCCATACATTTATTTCACTTGACTCATATTTTCCTTGTTCGTAAATTTTTAAATCTGAAATGTTATTAGTGAGGACACCTCTAATATTTGCCCAGCTTGTACTTCCACCTAAAAAATAATATTTCTCGAAATTGTTAAAATTGGATAAAATAGTATGTTGATCAACTGCCAATGGGTTTCTACTAGATGTTTTTCCTTCCAACACATCAGGGGTACCAGTAATAGCTGCCCATACACCACGTGCTGTTCCATAAGCAGGGGAAAAAGCACGATTAAAAAACACCCCGTTTTTTCTCATTTTATCAAAATAAGGTGTTGCATTTAATGGATTCCCTATTACAGAGCTTTTATACGCAGAAAAAGATTCGCAAATTACCAATACCACGTTTTTTATTTTAGCAGAAGTGGTATCATTTATTTTAGGCGTAACCAATCTTTTAAAGTTGTAGGTGTTTGCATTTTGTTCTTTAGCTGGAATAGCTAAATATTCACTTACAATTGAATAATTACTTTTTATTAAATCAGTATTAATTTTCGATGTTCTAAAACTAAGCGTACTAAAAAAAGATTGCATTGGATTCAAAGCTACATTGGCTTTAAAGTCACTTCCTAAACTATAGGCATCACTCCATCTTAATGGATATTGCCCTCCAGTATAGACCACCTTACCTACTATGCTATAAATTAGTATCAACATCACTAGGATAGTAGTCATAGCTTGTTGAATTTTATTTGAAGGGTTATTTCTTTTTGCAACAAAACGATAAGTGGATAGAATCATTTTATTGAGTAGAAATAAACAAACAACAATGGAAGCTATTATTTGAAGGATTGGGTAAGATTGCCACATCATTTGTAATGAAATAGCTGCATTGTCCAAATAACTTAATATACTTGCATTTAACCTTTGTTGAACATAGGCATAGTGTATATAATCGGTTGAATAAAAAATAAGTAAGGATACGCTATATACAAGCCAAATTGTAACTGCTAATTTTTTACCTCTATTTGTTGAAAATGGATTTAATTTCTTAATAAAAGATAGCAACTGGATAAATAACATTATGATTGATACATACCTTAAATCATATCTAAAACCTAATATATAAGCCGCCTTTAATTCAGACAGATTAACAGTTGGCGCAGCGAAATGATATACAAATACAATTCTTAATAAGGTCATTATGATTAAAAAACTAATACCAATAATAAGGTTCCACAATATTGTTTTAGAAAGTGTAATTTTTTTCATTATTTGTTGCTTTTAATATCCCTAATTAATTCTTTATTGATATAATAAAAATGTCTTCATTTCATTTTCCCATTGGGTTACTTTTAAGGATTGTACTATATGGGTAAGCCAATCTTTTAAAGGTAAATCAAATAAGCTTTCGGCATTTTCTATTCCTAGTAATAAAGATAAATGATTTTCCCCAGTAGGATTTGCGTTGGTAGGATAAGGCTTCCATTCAAAATCTTTAGGATGAATGTCTTTTATCATCTTTAAAAGTAAAAGTCCATTTAGTACGGCATTAAAATGATAAGGATCTATTACTTTAATTCTAATTCCTTTAATTTCACTATCAAGATCTTCCTTTTTTATTTTCAAAGTGATGGGTTCTATTTTAATGTCCTCACTTAATATATTTTGCCAAATCATAGTAATTGCAGGAAGATTAAACCAATTGGCACCTATCCATTCAAATGACAAATTGGAGCCACGTCCCACACTTACATTAGTGGCTTCAAACAAACACAAGCCTGGATATAATATACAAGCTTCTATATGTTGTATAGCAGGGGAAGTGGGAACCCAAGGTTTGTTCCAATCATAAAATAATTTATCTCGACTCCAATTTTTACATGCAATCACTTCTAATTTTGCATGTATGTTTTCTTTAATATTAAAATAGAGGGCTAATTCACCTAAAGTGCATTGATGTTTCAACGGCATAGAATAACGTCCTATAAAACTAGCGATGCTATTGTCCATCATAGGGCCCTCTGTCATTTTTAAATCACCACCTATAGGGTTGGGTCGATCTAAAATAACAATTTGTTTTTTAAACTTTGCTGCTGCTTCAAGCCAATAAGTCATTGACCATAAATAGGTGTAAAAACGAACGCCTACATCTGGAATATCAAATAGCAAAAGATCTATCTCTTCTAGTTCATTCTCAGTTGGGGCAAATTTTTCACCATATAAACTTACGACAGGCAAACCTGTAATCACATCTACTTCATTATCCATCTTGGCGCCATCTGCTCCTTTGATATAGATGCCATGTTCTGGCGAGAATAATTTTACAATGTTAAACCCTTTATCTAATAAGGCTTTTCTACTTTTTTCACCTAAGGAAGTAGTTGCGGCATCATTGGTCAACAAGGCAATAGATTTATTTTTCCAACTTGGTGTTGATTGAAGCAAAATATCTATTCCAAATTGTAAAGGCATCATTATTTACTTTTAGATTCAAACTCCAACATGTCTTTTAAATTTTCCATTACATTAAAAATAATGGGGCATCTATCATAATGCATGTAAGTGGTGAAAAGTCTTTTATTAAATTCTGGTATATGGAAAGCAGGAAATTCTCTACAACCAGCAAATCGATGCTCGTATACACTGCAACTATTTTCTACTAAAAAATGACAAGGAATGGAATTGATTACCATGCGTCCCGATTCTCCTTTTGATATAAATTTTTCATCAAATGTTTCCCTTGTTTGGCCCAAATGGCTTGCTAAATTAGTGGCTTCTGCCTCATCTATATTAACCATTAAACTTTTGCAACAATTGCCACATTGGGTACAATCTATTTGAGGACTTATGGCTTCTGATAGATCATTAACGGCCTTATCTAGTTCCTGACTGTTAATTTCTCTCAGAAATGCCTGAAATTCATCATTTTCGGAAACAAGTTCCGAAGCCTTGGTTTTAATGAAATCAAGGTCTAAAATGGGGTATTTTGGGTCTGTTTTTATGCTTTAAAGATAAGAGAATAATCTTTTATCCACATAATTAGGGCTTATGGTGAAAAGTAAAATTGGGGTAACCACCACGCTCATTAGATTTGCAGTCAGACAAGGGCCTTTTTATGCCCCTAAAGCATTGATAATTATGGCAGAAACAAAGATTCCATCAGAGTATAACGAAGATTCGATTCGGTCTTTAGATTGGAAGGAACATATAAGATTAAGACCAGGAATGTATATAGGTAAATTAGGAGATGGCTCAGCTCCTGATGATGGTATTTATGTACTCATGAAAGAAGTCATTGATAACTGTATCGATGAACACACCATGGGTTATGGTAAACAAATTGAAATAGGCATTGTAGGAAAAGAAGTCACGATTCGAGATTATGGTCGTGGTATTCCTCTTGGAAAAATCGTAGATGTAGTAAGTAAAATTAATACTGGTGCTAAATACGATAGCAAAGCCTTTCAAAAATCGGTGGGCTTAAATGGAGTCGGTACCAAAGCGGTGAATGCATTAAGTGAAGATTTTTTAGTAACTGCATTTAGAGAAGGCAAGCAAAGGACTGCCACTTTTAAAAAAGGAGTATTGGTTAGCGAAACCAAAGAAATCAAAACAACGGAGGCCAATGGCACTTTGGTAGTGTTCACGCCCGATTCTTCTATGTTCAAAAATTTCCATTACATACATGAGTATATTGATGGACAATTATGGAACTACTGTTATTTAAATGCGGGCTTGAGTATTTTATTTAATGATAAAAAGTATGTTAGTAAAAATGGTTTATTAGACTTACTAGAAAGAAAAACCAATCCAGACGAACTTAGATATCCCATTATACATTTAAAAGGAGATGATATTGAAGTGGCCATGTCTCATAACAACGATTACGGAGAAGATATTTTTTCTTTTGTAAATGGTCAATATACTACACAAGGAGGAACACATCAGCAAGCCTTTAGAGAAGCCTATATTAAAGTAATACGTGATTTTTATAAAAAAGATTATGACGCTTCTGATATTAGAACCAGTATTGTAGCTGCTATTTCAGTAAGAGTGCAAGAACCTGTTTTTGAAAGTCAGACCAAAACAAAATTAGGATCTCAGAATGTGGCAGAAGGCGGGCCAAGTATGAAAAATTTTATAACTGAATTTTTAGCTAAAGAATTAGATAATTTTTTGAATAGAAATACAGCCACTGCAGAAGCACTTAAAAAAAGAATTGAACAAAACGAACACGAGCGTAAAGAATTAGCAGGTATAAAAAAATTAGCCAATGAAAGAGCAAAGAAAGCCAATTTGCATAATAAAAAATTAAGAGATTGTCGTGTGCATTTGAACGACGATTTACCTACTAAGAATAAAGAGATGTTTATTTCTTTACAACAAGGAAGTACTTTATTTATTACCGAGGGAGATTCTGCAAGTGGAAGTATAACGAAGTCAAGAAATGTAGACACCCAAGCCGTATTTAGTTTGAGGGGTAAACCTTTGAACGCTTTTGGTTTAACCAAGAAAGTGGTATACGAAAATGAAGAATTTAATTTATTACAACATGCTTTAAATATTGAAGAAGGTTTAGAAGGTTTAAGGTATAACCAAGTGGTGATTGCTACCGATGCCGATGTGGATGGCATGCACATACGTTTATTAATTCTTACTTTCTTTTTACAATTCTTTCCTGACTTGGTAAAAAAAGGGCATGTATTTGTTTTAGAAACGCCCTTATTTAGAGTGCGTAATAAGCAAAAGACTATTTATTGTTACGATGAGAATGAGAAGCAGGCAGCCATGAAAGAATTAGGTGCTAAACCAGAAATTACAAGGTTTAAAGGACTCGGAGAGATTAGTCCTGAAGAATTTGGAAAGTTTATTAATGCAGATATCAAATTAGATCCTGTTATTTTAGAACAAGGAGATCATATTCAGCATTTATTAGAATATTATATGGGTAAGAATACCCAAGAGAGACAGGATTTTATTATCAATAATTTAAAAGTAGAATTGGATAAAGCGCATGATACACTTAGTATTTAATACAGCAGATATGGCTTCTATTGAAGCCGCAATAGCACTAGATGATTCATTGGCAGGAAGGGTCATTGAAATAAAGGACGACTATGCCGTGGGCCCCATACTTGACATTTATGAAACCGAAGGGTATCAAGCAAGACGTGATTGGTGGAAGAACATATTGGAGCATTCACCTTATGAGGAGCAATTAGCTATTGTAGATGATAAATTAACAGTGAATCAATTAGTGAATGCATTAGACCATGATGAAAATGAATTCGTCTGGATTTGGATGGCCCAAAATGCGCATGATGTTTGCGGTTATTATTGGTTAATGACACAGTTGAAACCTTATCAAGGTCGATTACAGGTATTGTATTTAAACAACTTGCCTTTCTTAAATGATAAGGGACAATTGTTTTATCCAACCCAGTTAAGTGAAATACAACCTAAAGAATTCTTGAAAGCTAAAAAATTGGCGCGTCCAATTACATTAAGCGAATTTGAAATTGATCCAGATGAATGGAAAAAATTATGTCAAGAAAATGAAGGTGTTCGTTTTTTAGAGGGGGGTAAGAAATTAGTAAGCATGCCTATAAACTTTTATGACAAAGACATAAATTCTTTACTTACTAAAAACGCGCAAAAACTGCCTAGTGCCATTGCGCATATTATAAGTAAAATGAAAATTAAAACTGGTGACGCCTTTATTGTTTCAAGATTAAAGGCCATGGCCGAAATGGGTAAAATTGTTTTTGCAGGTAATTGGCAGAAAGGTTGGAAGGACATAGTGGTGCAAATGCCAGGAGGATCATCGGTGGTAGTAGAAGATTAAATAAAAAACTAGCTATAGTTGTTTAAAATAATAAAATGAGTGTAAGCGTTTCTAAAATAGATGTAAAAGCAATGGATGAGCGCGGGGCACTTCATTATTTTAATACCAATAGAACAGGAGAGTTTTTATTAGTGTACAGAAAGGCGGGTACGATTAGTGGACAGCATTATCATAAAGGGAAGTCGGCGGGTAAAAACCCTGAAGAAATGTTATTAGTGCAAGGTGCTATACAAATGGAATGGAAAAACTTGCTAACGGAAGAAAAAGGAACCCTCACTATAGAAGCGCCTTCTAGAGTGATTATTGAAGCAAACGTTTGGCATGAAGTAAAGGCGATGACAGATATTATTTTTTTAGAATTAAATAGTTTAGCAGAAGGTAGTGAAGATACTTACCGTCTCTAATGAAGAATACATAT
>CAINFN010000167.1 GCA_903848125.1 uncultured Bacteroidota bacterium | reverse complement strand
TTGCATCTAAGTTTCCTAAGTACAAACAACTATCCATACCTAAAGTAATTTTGGCGGTAGCCCTTGTAATTTTTCTTGTTACAAAAGTTTCACCTCTTTGTGGTGACTCGTGATTAAACAAGATGCCATTACATGCATACATATTGTAAGCCTCTCTGTAATTAACAGTAATCCAATATGCATATAGTTTTGCAACAGCATAAGGAGAACGAGGATAAAAAGGTGTAGTTTCAGACTGAGGAACTGCTTGTACCATGCCATATAATTCAGAGGTAGATGCTTGGTATATTTTTGTTTTCTTGGCTAATCCCAATAAACGAACTGCTTCCAATATTCTAAGTGTACCGATACCATCTGCATTTGCAGTATATTCTGGTTCTTCAAAACTTACATGCACATGACTCATTGCAGCCAAGTTGTAAATTTCGTCAGGTTGAACATCTTGTATTATACGAATTAAGTTAGTGCTGTCTGTTAAGTCCCCATAATGCAAGTGAAGGTGTCTATCTGGGATATGCGGATCCTCATAAATATGATCAATTCTTTGCGTATTAAACAAAGAGGATCTTCTTTTAATACCATGAACTTCATAACCTTTGTTTAATAAGAATTCTGCCAAATAAGCACCGTCTTGACCAGTAATTCCTGTAATAATTGCTTTTTTCAATTTTTATTTCTTTTCGATTTTAAAAAAAAAGTGCGCACCAAACTGCGCACTGGAACCTCTTATTTTGATGAATGGCATTAATCTAAAATTTTAAATAAAACTATTTAACACTGAAAATGAACGAATTAGTGATTTACGTATATCCGTGAATACGAATTGGCCGAATGGACCACACTAATATCATTTAGGCGACTAACTTCTTATACAAACGACCAAAAATGAGATATAAAATAAATAGAAAACTTGATAAAAAACCGCCTAAAATAATCGATTTCAACTTCCCAAATTTTTCTTTTTGTAATGGTAAAATAGGGCGGTCTATAAGTTGTATGAGAGGTGTCTCTTTTCTTAGTGTTATTTTAGCAAGCTCTAATTGAACTACTAAATTTGTTAAAATAGCTGTATTGGCTTGCACATCAATTTGTTTTTTCTTACTTGGCGCTCCTTTAATATTGAAAGCAGGGTTTAAATTATAAACATTGTCAGTTTCATTAGCAACACCAGCTATGGCTCCATTGAGTTCATTTCGAACACTATCTACCTGCCTTTGTAAAACATTCACATTAATTTTAGATTTTTTACTTTTAGTTTCAATATAAAAATCAGAAGTTTCCTTAGCTATACTTTCACAGAATATTTTAGAAAAAAGTTCGTTCTCGCTTGTTACTTCAATGGATAAAATAGTTACTTTTTTATCTTTTTGCATAATACTTAAATGCTCTTTGTCAATTAAGCTTTTATGAATTTTTTGTAAAATAGAATCCTGTTGTAATGTAAAATTAGACCTATCGGCATTAGGCAAAAACTGTGTATTTTTCAATTCTGGCTTGTCTTCCCATTTTTCTCTTAACTCATTAATTTGAATATAATACTCAGCAAGTGAAATTGTTTTGCCATTAATTTCTATCGGCTCTAATAAAACTTTTTCAACTAGTAAACGGCTTTTCATTAATTCTGCTAAATTACTTGCAGCGAATGCGCCACCTCCCCCTGCTCCTCCTAAATCTATTCCAAAACTACTAGCTAGTCCTAATGCCCCACTTAGTCCACCTCCTCCACTACCCTTATCTTCTTCCATAGCAAAGGTTAATACAGCTTTATAAGTGGGTTTTTCAAACAGTGCAATGGTGAGTCCAATACAAGCTCCAATTATCCCTGCAATAAATATTAATTTCCATTTAGATTTTAAAAAAGAACCCCACTCTTTAATTTTAATAATTAGTTCTTTCAATGAAATTTCGTCATTGTCAGCATTCACATTGTTGATTTGATTATTCTCTAAAGCCATGTTGTAAGATTAAATTTTTATATGAAGTTGGCTATTTTTTCAACAAGCTAATAGTTGCCAATGCAGTCACTAATTGGGCAATTACTGTAGTAAATTGCACAATCGTCGTTATTGCTTTCTCCTTTTTTGCATCCGTTTCTGGAATAACTACTTCGGCACCTGGTCGAATTGTTGGATTGATATTCAAAAGTCCAAAATGTTGAATTTTGCTTGATTTACCATTGGCATAAATTACATACGCTCTGCCTCTTTTTGCATATTCTGATATTCCTCCAGCGGCACTGATACATTCACCAATGGTTAAACCTTCTCTATAAACAATATTAGTAGGTCTTAATACCCCGCCGCTTATTTTAACCTTATTGTCCATTTTAGGAATCACAATTTCATCTTTGCCTCTCAGCACCAAATCCAATTCAGAACTAGGATGTTGCATGATATAATTAATATCGATGGCTATTTGATAATAATCCCCTTCTAAATCTTTAAATAAGGCATTTAATGTGTCTTTTAATTTATTACTCTTCGCTTGTGGATTTAAATCTATGTCAGTAGTTCCTGTTGTAGCAGAAGAAGAATTTGATAAAATAGAATTCTTATCTGCCTCTTGTTTTGCTTTGAATTTACGAGTATACGCTAACTCAATGGATGTTTTTGTTTCATCAGATTTTAAAGAGTCAATATCAAATCTTTTTCTTTTGATATAAGCGCCTTCTCCATAAGCTTCTCCAATTAATCCTCCAGCTCTTCTAACAATATCACTAACCCTTTCTACTCTTGAACTTAAAGTATATTTACCAGCGCTTTGAACCTGCCCACTTATGGTTATTACTTCAGGTAAAGTATAGCCCACTTTTTTAGTAATGGTAACTACATCTAAAGGCTGAAGTACAATATTTTCTTGACCAGGATTAAAACTTAAATCGCCATTGATTTCTGTTTTAAATATTTTAGTTACTTGGTTGTTCTCCACTTTATCGCCATATTGTACCAATCTTGCAACTTCAATATTTTTACTAGCTGCATAAGTAAAGCCGCCTGCCATTAAGATTAAATCTTTCACCGTCATGCTATCAATATAGTTAAATGAGCCTGCTGTTTTAACTTCCCCAAATAAATCTACTTTTAAAGAATCTCTAATTTCTAAAATGGAGTTGATGTATAATTCATCCTCTCTTTGTAATAAGATATTTTCTGTTGTGTTTTTTTCTAGTGCCTTGGATAAGTTGATGCTTATCATTTCTTTTAATAAATTAGGCTTAGTTCTAATTAATTGAGCTCTACCTGTAAATGCATCTTCTTTTAAACCATCTGCTTTTGTAATTAAATCTGCAATGCGCATGCCAGGCAGCAATTCATAAACATCTGGTCTGTATACTGCGCCACTTAATACTATTCTATTTTGATATCTATTAATTATTTTTGAAATACTTACTACGTCTCCGCTTTTAGGTTGATACTTTCCAAACTCAGCTTTAGACAAATCCTTTACTGATTTTTCTATATCATTTTTTTGAACAATTTTAACCATGGCAGAATAGGCATTATCAGTAAAACCTCCTGCATATTCTAATATTTGGCTAAAACTTTCATTACCAACTACTTCAAAAATACCTGGTCTTTTAACTTCTCCTGTTAATTCAATTCTATTTTTATAAGCAGGGACACGAATAATGTCGTTATCTTTTAAACCAATATTTTGAGACTGATCTCCGTATTGTAAAAAGCGGTACAAATCTACTTTAGTAAAAATTTTATTATTTCTAATTACTTCAATTTCTCTGTATGATCCAATCGCATTAGGCCCCCCTGATTCTGATAAGGCACTAATTACATTTGATAGGGAAGAAACATTGTATGTACCACTTTTATAAGCGCCTATTATTGAGATATGAATAGTTCTAATATCCCCTAAACTAATGTCTAATTTTGACTCTCCTCTTGCTAAACTAGAGTAAGCAGTAGCAGCCATTTGTTGTTTAATTCTTGTCTTAGCCGCTTCAATAGTTAAGCCTGCTACTTTAATTTGACCCACATTATCTACTTGAATTTTTCCTTCCTTGCTAACTGTTAAATCACTTGAATATTCTTGAACACCATACACTACCAATTTAATCACATCATTGGGTCCAATCTCATAATTTAAGGGAGTAGCAATTGTTTTATTAGCTGTATTGCCTGCCGAATTGGTACTTACTGAAAATAATTCAGAACCAAATACCATAGTATTGATACTGGTATTAAAATTTGCCGTTGCAGTGTCTTTAACTGTATTACTAGGAGTAGTTGTTGAAACTACATTGCCTCTTTTAACGGACTTTGCCATCACAATACCTGTAATTCCATTTATCCTATCTTTTAATTTTGCAAATTCTTCTGGATTCATCCCTTTTGCAATTGCTTGTGATTCGATTTGATCGATAGTCATTCCAGATTGTTTCAACTTTTGTTGAATCGCGGTTATTTGGTTATCACTTAAAGCATCAACTTTTAAAGTGCTCAAGTCACGACCACCTAAAGGGTCTTGAGCATAAACGGAAAAACTAATAGTCAATAAGATGACAAGGGTAAAAAAGGACTTAATAAATTTCATATTGGGCTTTTTTTATTTAAAAGAGTAGATTTGAACAAAGCTTGCGCATTCTTAGTCACATAATCATGTGTAAAGTAGTATTAAACAATGTTTTATAATTAAAATCAGTAATTATTTGGGGGGATACAAAGATACATTTTAAATCTAATAAATAGCATTTGCAATGGACCAATAAAAACCCTTTTTAAGCAGATTTATTTGAGCTATATTTGGCCTATAATTTACTTTGAAAATTGACCGGAATGAAGAAACAGCAACAGTTTCTACGAAATATAAGCTACACATTAGATATTATCGTCATATTGATAGCCTATTTGATAGCTAAAAAATTTAGCTATACTGTTGATTTACAATACTTTAGCTACCCATTTTTCTTTTTATCCATTATTTTGTGGTTTATAATGTCCATTTTTTCGAAGATTTACTTTGAAAAAAGGTCTAATAAATTTGCAGAGGAAATGGTGCAAATGATCTACCATTCCATACTTTTTATTGTAAGCTTAAGCTCCGTTTTATTTTTCCTGAACCTAAACCATAAATTCCCCTCCAAGTTCGTTCTGGTTTTTGCAAATATTTTAACCTTTTTGGCCATCTTATCTAAATATGCCATTCGAAAAAAAATTCATGCCTATTTAAACAAGGGGATCTTTTATGACCAGGTATTACTTGTAGGTTCTGCCAAGGCCGCCGAAGAATTTATTGACGCAGTTAAAAAATACTATTACTATGGCTATAAATGTATTGGATATATAGATGAACATGATCAATTAAAAAAAGAGTGCCCTTACTTAGGTAACTTAAATGATTTAAATACAATTTTAAGAACCACTGAAATTGATGAAGTATTTATTGCACTGCCCACTAATGAAAATGAAAAAATACAAAACTGTATTGCGATATGTGATGGCTTAAATGTTAAAGTGCGCATCTTACCCAACTTAAGCGAGTTTACTTCTACATCAGTCTATATCAATAATATTGGACTTTTACCAGTTGTGAATGTGGGTGACTTGCCATTAGATAAAAAAGAAAATAGAATTTTAAAAAGAACTTTTGATATTGGTTTCTCTTTATTATTTTTTATTTTTTTAGGTATTTATCTATTTCCACTTTTAGCCATTATTATCAAATTATCTTCCAAGGGGCCTGTCTTATTTAAACAAGAAAGGTGGGGTTTAAATAATAAAAGAATTACTTGTTTCAAATTCCGTTCTATGTATAAAGAGAGTAGTGACATAGATGAACTGGGAAATTTTCAACAGGCACAAAAAAATGATCCACGAATTACACTCATTGGAAAAATTTTACGCAAAACCAATATGGATGAACTACCACAGTTTTGGAATGTTTTAATAGGTAATATGTCGGTAGTAGGACCAAGGCCGCATCCTACTCAATTAAATATACAATCTATGGAGTTGGTGGATAATTATATGCTAAGGCATATGGTCATCCCTGGTATTACAGGACTCGCGCAGGTGAACGGTTGTAGAGGTGAAACGAGAACTACAGAGGATATGCAAAAAAGAGTAAATTTCGATTTATATTATATTCAACGTTGGAATTTTTGGTTGGATTTACAGATAATTATTCAAACAATAATTAATATTTTCAGGGGAGACCAGAATGCTTATTAATGCATTAAATAAAATTCATTGAAAAAATTATTTTTCATCTTTCTTTTTATTTTGGCTTTTACATTACAAGCCATTTCGCAAAATGTATGGGACAATACTAATTCTGAAGTGCATCCATTTTTATATAGAATGGCACAAAAAGGTTTTATTCAATACAATGATTTGATTAAACCCATTAATAGGGTTCATATATTAGAGGCACTTGCTATTTTAAAACAAAAAGACTCCACGCTAAGCGATATTGAAAAAAAAGAACTTATATTTTATTTACAAGAATATAATAGACCAGCTAAAGAGCAAATTTCACTTTTAAAAAAAGACCAAAATAGAAGATGGAGAACTGGCGCTATTGTAACTAATGATTTTGAATTGTTTTTAGACCCATTATTAGGTATCAATAATTTTAATGGGGCCAATAAAAATATTTTACAAATAAGCAATGGTATTGAATTATGGGGCACAGCAGGAAAAAATAAAAACCTTGGCTATCAAGTTTATTATCGCGACTATACAGAAACGGGTTCTGTGAATAATAATTTTAGAGAAGAATCAAGCACTCCAGGCAATATTTTAGTAGGTGCGAAATCGGACAATAAAATAAATTACACCGATATACGTGCCAATATTAATTATAGTTTTAAAAAGGGAAATATTAGTTTGGGGAAAGATAATCTTATCTGGGGTTATGGAGAAAATAGCAATATAGTACTA
>CAINFN010000166.1 GCA_903848125.1 uncultured Bacteroidota bacterium | reverse complement strand
TTTTTCTCTTTTCGAAACCTCATTTACCGAGTCCATCAAACGCTTAAATTCAATAGGATGTCGCTCTAGATAATTCATTGTATTGTAAAAAGCGGTTCTGTCCACTTTGTTTAAATCAAACACTTGCTGGTACATTTCGACATTTTTTCGATTTAGCCTCCAGGTACTATCTAATAATGAAACCCTGGTATAGTATTCGTCAACTTGCATTAATTGCCAAACAATGATCTTCGTTTTATTAATATCTAATTGCGCAGTTTGTTGAATAGCTACTTTACAACTAGACAAAACCAATATAAATAGTAAGATGGTATTTCTCATTCTAGTTTTTCTTTATACTTATTAATATTGGCCACATCAATGGAAGATAAAGTGGTGATTAATTGCTTTTTCATGGCCTTATCAGCAGTATTGAAAATACCTACAATTTCGGCATACTTTCCTTGCATTAATATTGGTACAGCCATAGAACTGGCACTGGCTTCATGAATTTCCTGAAAACTCATCAATGCATTTAGTATAGCGCCTTTAGCTATTTCTGGCTTTTCGGCCATCCCATCCAACCCATCTCGATAATAATTATAGATTACCTCATGAATTTTATCATACCCCGACTTAGTAAAATTATCAATAAAAATGTACCTATTTCTTTGCCCATCATAGGACTTCCATCCAGAAATTCCTGAGCCTTCTGGTGCATTGTTTACTATATTAAGTGCTTTTTCAAAATAGGGCAACCCTGCTTTTAAAGCGAATGAATCATAATCAAGCCCTAGAATAACATAAATATAATAAGCTAAGGTTGCAGTTAAATTGGAGGCCAATGGATCTGCACCCTGTACCCTATTTTCATTGAATTCAATAGGTTGTGACAATTGATATTTAAAGGCAAAACTAGCATCCTGCATATTTAACAATGAAGTAGAATAGGCTGCATTGTAAACTGGTCTGTTTGATACCACACTTAATTTAGCATCAAAAACTCCTGGAGACAGGATTGATTCTATGGTAATAAAAAAACTACAATCAATTTTCTCCTCTGGTGCAAAAGCATCGCCAGACCACTTTCGTTGATTGATAAAATCCTTTAATTGCGTTTGCAATTGCGTAAACAATTTTGGATCCACTTGATTGTCTACCTTACTTGATTGTATAGAAATAGTAGCAGCCAATTCTTGCGAAAGCAAAGAAGTAGAAAACAATAAGCCTATAAAAAATATATATACAAATTTTTGCGGCATCTACTTAATTATTGGTTCTCTAAAATACAAAAACGTCCCAAATGAATGCTCGTTTTGGGACGTTTTTATAAATCGTATTAAAAAAATTAACGGAATAAGTCGGTTTCCTCGTTTTTACGATAGTAAATCTTATCATCAATAAACTCAGCTGTAGCCAGGATCGCTGGATTAGGCATACGCTCATAGGCTTTAGAGATTTCGATTTGCTCCTTGTTTTCATGAATCTCTTCCAAACTATCTGTATGGCTAGCAAATTCTTCTAATTTAGAATGCAATTCTTCTCTTACAGAAATATTGATTTGATTGGCTCTTCTAGAAATGATAGAAATAGATTCATACAAATTCCCAGTCTTATCTTTCAAAGCTTTCAAATTTTTTGTTTCAACAACAGAAGGGGTGTTGGCGCCCATATTTCTTCTTAGTTTACTCATTTTAATTTATTTAAATAATTATCAGTTTGTGTCTTAATTTTTTTTGCTCTATCCAATAATGGACTATCACTAAATCGATCTACAAAGTCGTTGTACTCGAATATCACTTTTTCAAATCTTTCTTTTTGTCTGTCTACATAACTATTTTCTGCAAATTTAAAATAAGATTCAATAGTTAATAGTTTATACTTATCGGCCTTTTTAGAATCTGGATAACCATCAGACATCAAGCCATAAGAAATGCCTGCTGCGCGATACATGGTTAGATTTGAATAAAGCGTAGCAGTATTATAATCTTTCAACTCCAACTTCGCTCTACTTGCCTCAATTACCTCTGCAGCTTCTTTAGCTCTTTTACCATTTGGATGACCATCAATATAAGCTTGCATTAATTGAATGGTTCTATTTGTGGTAGTTTGATCTAACTCTGCTTTAGGAGAACGTTTATAATACGTATTGGCTCGTAAAAATTCAACTTCCTCTGTTTTTGTGCTATTTGGAAAATACTCTACGAATGTTTTAAATAAGTTCTCTGCATTTTGATAATCCTTATCATAGTAATAAGAATTTGCAAATTGCAAGTACAACTCTTCGTATCTAGGAGTTCCTTTTACAAATGGCATAACCGATTCAAAGAGCTGTTGCGCGTTAGCGTATTTTTTTTCTTTAAAATACTTTTCAGCCATTTTAACTTTAAAGTCAGTATCCTTATTCTTTAAAATTTTTTGAAATTTTGAAGTACAGGAACTCAACGCTAAAACAACACAAAAAGCAACAAATATTCTATTCATACAGGGAGGCAAAATTAACTAATATTCAGCAATTTAGAACTAAAAAGGTTTCGAATGAAACCTACTCCGTTAAGAAATACCAAAAAAAATCCTTTTCTTGGCTATTTTAGATCCTAAGCTATTAAAAATCAGTAATTGGTAGTAAAAAAGTTGGTCTCTTTACTTGCATAAAGAGACCAACTTAAATGTATTAGAACTAAATAATGCTGGGATTACCCTGCGTTATTTTCATCCATTTTAGCCTTAATTTCAGCTAAAGCACCTAAATCACCCAAGGTAGATTTCTCCACTTTAGCTTGGATATTTTTAACTGCTTTTTTAGTCTTTTCTGTTTCGACTTTCGCTTCTTTTTTAGCTACTTCTTTTTCTTCAGTAATGGCTTGCTCCCAGATTCTAGCATGGCTTACTACAATACGCTTTTCATTGCGATCAAATTCGATCACCATGAACTTCGCTGTTTCTTCTGCTTGAACTTGTTTGCCGTCTTCTTTTGCTAAATGACGGTTAGGTGCAAATCCTTCTAAACCATGTGGCAATTGTACAATAGCACCTTTGTCATCTTTACGAACAATGGTACCATCATGAATAGATCCAATTGCAAAAGTTTCCTCTAAAGCATTCCAAGGATCTTCTTCTAATTGCTTATGTCCTAATTG
>CAINFN010000165.1 GCA_903848125.1 uncultured Bacteroidota bacterium | reverse complement strand
GCAAGTTTGCAAAAAAACGGCGCAGACATTATTGAATTAGGCATGCCTTATAGTGACCCCTTAGCCGATGGAGAAGTGATACAAGTAAGTAGTATGAAGGCCTTAGCGAATGGAATGAATATTGCAGTTTTATTTGAGCAAATTCAGGATATGCGAAAAAGCATTTCTATTCCTGTGATATTAATGGGCTATATGAATCCTATTTTACAATATGGTTTTGAAGCTTTTTGTAAAAAAGCAAAAGAAGTAGGTATTGATGGACTTATTTTGCCCGACCTTCCTTTATTTGAATTTGAACAGTCTTATGGAAAAATAATTAAGGAAAATGGGTTAGACTTTATTTTCTTAGTGACTCCAGAAACACCCAAGCAAAGAGTAAAAAAATTAGATAGCTTAACAAATGGATTTTTATATGCAGTAAGTTCTTCTGCCACCACTGGGAAAGACAAGGATTTTAATGTAGTTGCCCAGTATTTACAAAAATTACAAGCCATGCAGTTGAAGAACCCAATTTTAGTGGGTTTTGGCATTAAGGACAAAGCTACCTTTGATGCTGCTACTGTGCATACCCAAGGTGCCATCATTGGCTCTGCTTATATTCAGCAGTTAACTAAAGGCGGCGATATTGAAACAATTACTAGCCAATTTTTAAATAGTGTTTTAGGCGCCTAAGTAAATAAATAAATGAAAACAGTTATCATTAAATACAATGCAGGTAATATTCAGTCGGTGCTTTATGCACTCGAGAGAATAGGGGTATCTGCCATGGTCACTGATGCTATAGAGGAAATTCAAACAGCGGATAAAGTAATTTTTCCAGGCGTAGGGGAAGCGAGTACTGCTATGCAATACCTGAGAGAAAGAAAATTAGACGAGCTTATTATTAGTTTACCACAACCCGTTTTAGGTATTTGTTTGGGCATGCAATTAATGTGTACCCATTCTACTGAAAACGATACTGCTTGTTTAGGTATTTTCGAGGAGCAAGTGAAACAATTTGAAACATCCGACCCTACGATTAAAGTACCACAGATAGGTTGGAATACTATTACAGCATTGAAGACTCCCTTATTTAAAGGGATAGCAGAAAATAGTTTCGCCTATTTTGTACATGGTTACTATGCAGCCAAAGGAAAACATACTATTGCCACTACAAATTATATTCAAGACTATAGTAGTGCCTTGCAAAAAGATAATTTTTTTGGAGTGCAATTTCATCCAGAAAAATCGGCCCAAGTGGGGGAACAAATCATACAAAACTTTTTATCCTTATAAAAAGTAAAAAACCAATTAAATGCAAATCATACCCGCTATAGATATTATTGAAGGAAAATGTGTTCGTTTAACGGAAGGAGATTACGCGCAAAAGAAAATATACAATGAAAACCCATTAGAAGTGGCGAAGGCTTTTGAGGGTATTGGATTAATGCGTTTGCATTTAGTAGACTTAGACGGTGCCAAGGCTGGAGAAGTAGTGAATTGGAAGGTATTGGAAAAGCTAGCCAATCAAACACAATTAAAGATTGATTTTGGAGGGGGTATCAAAACCGAAGCCATTTTAAAAACAGTGTTAGATACAGGAGCCACTTATGCCACTATTGGAAGTTTAGCGGTAAAAAGTCCCGAAATTTTTCAAGAATGGATTGTTCGTTTTGGTGCTAAAGTTTTTATGTTAGGAGCAGATGTATTTGAAGAAAAAATTGCCATTGGTGGTTGGTTGGAGAAGACGGAGATATCGGTATTTGATTTTATGAAATCTTATATAGATAAAGGGGTGAAACAAATTTTTTGCACCGATATACAAAAAGACGGCAAATTGCAAGGCCCTTCTACCGAACTGTACCAGAAAATTATAGAACAATTTCCCAATTTGCAATTAATAGCCAGTGGCGGGGTTAGTTCATTAGATGATTTGATAGAATTAGAAGAAATTGGATGTAGCGCCGCCATTGTGGGTAAGGCTATTTATGAAAATAAAATTACCATTTCGGAATTAGCTAATTTCAATTAATTCATTTATACAATCATTCATTTCAATTTTTAACGAATACGATTCATGTTAACCAAACGCATTATACCTTGTTTAGATATCAAAGACGGCCGCACTGTAAAAGGGGTTAATTTTGAGCAATTACGTGATGCGGGCGATCCGATTGAATTAGGAGCCCTGTATGCAAAGCAAGGGGCAGACGAACTAGTATTTTTAGATATTACTGCTACCATTGAAAAACGTAAAACATTAAGCGAATTGGTGAATAAAATTGCACACCGCATCAATATTCCTTTTACAGTAGGAGGAGGCATTAAAACGGAAGAGGATGTAAGTATCTTATTACAAAATGGGGCAGATAAAATTTCTATTAATACAGCGGCTTTTCAAAACCCTGCTATTATCAACCGTTTTGCTAAAAATTTTGGAAGTCAGTGCGTGGTTCTGGCTATTGATACAAAGCTAGAAGCCGATGGCAACTGGTATGTTTATCTAAAGGGTGGCAGAGAAAAAACCAATACACTAACAATGGATTGGGCAAAACAAGCAGTGGATTTAGGTGTAGGAGAAATTTTATTAACCTCTATGAATCACGATGGTACTAAAAAAGGTTTTGCATTGGATATTACTGCGGCTTTATCTTCAATCCTGCCTGTGCCTATTATTGCATCGGGTGGCGGAGGAACTGAAGCTCATTTTTATGATGTATTTACTGAAGGCAAGGCCGATGCAGCATTGGCTGCCAGCATATTTCATTATAAGGAGTTAACTATTCCAGATTTAAAAAACTATTTAAACAAAAAAGGAATTTCGGTAAGAATTTAAGAGTGTACCAGAAAAATTTAAATCGTCAAACTAAATAAAAGAAATAACTAATAATATTAATAATTAACTAATACATTCGCTATGAATATCAATTTTACAAAATACGCAGACGGTCTAGTGCCAGCCATAGTGCAAGATGCCAATACAAAAATAGTGTTGATGCTTGGTTTTATGAATCAAGCTGCGGTAGATGCCACTGTAGTATCTAACAAAGTAACTTTTTATAGCCGATCTAAAAATAGATTGTGGACCAAAGGCGAAGAAAGTGGAAACTTTTTACAATATGTGGGCATGAGTATTGATTGTGATCAAGACAGCTTGTTGATACAAGCCAATCCAGTGGGTCCGGTTTGCCACAATGGAACAGACACTTGCTGGGGAAGTGAAAACATAAAAGGGAATACCCAATTCTTAAATCAATTAGAACAAGTAATAGCGCAAAGAAAATTAGCTGTGCCCGAAACTTCCTATGTAGCTTCTCTATTTGCAAAAGGGGTAAATAAAATTGCTCAAAAAGTGGGCGAGGAGGCCGTAGAAATGGTAATTGAGTCAAAAGACAATAATGATAAGTTGTTCTTAGATGAATCTGCCGACTTATTGTTCCATTACTTGATACTCCTACAAGCAAAGGGATTTGAATTAAAAGATGTTGTAAAAGTATTAGAACAAAGGCATAAGCCCTAAAATTAAAATCATATATTTGGTACAAAATTTTCCAATAAACATTACAGAATCAATTAAAAAATAATATGAATCATAGCACAAAAAAAATAATGTTCGCCTGCTTATTGATAATGACATCGTTTAGCATGTATGCACAAGCATTAGAAATTACAGGAGATTTAAAAAATATTCCAACTAAAACAAAGGTGTTTTTGATAGATGGAATGATGAATAAAGAAGTAGACTCAGCTACTACTGAGGATGGAAAATTCCTCTTAAAAACAAATACAGACAATATCGGTATTTATATAGTAAGTGTTAAATCATTAAAAATACAAATACCCATTTTTGTGGGTCGAGACAAGCTAATAATGACAGGGGACGCTCAGAATGCAAAGGATATCGTTTATAAAGGATCTGCTAGTCAAGAATTGTATCAGTCAGTTATGAAAAGTTTAGATCCTAAAATGATTGCTTATTTTAATAATTTATCGGTAGCTCAAACTGAAAAAGATATTTCAAAAAAAGATTCGTTAAGTAAAATTATCGAACTACAATCAAAGAATATTATTGAGGAATATGTTACTTTAAGTAAAAAAAACAATCAATCTCCAGTAACCACTTTTTTCTTATTCCAATTTGCAAATATTTTTCCTTCTGTTAAAGAATCATTGAGTGATTATTATGCAATGTTGCAAGGGGATGCTAAAAAAGGACCTTTTGCTGCCGTGATTGAAAAGTCACTTGAAACTGCAGTGGTAGGTAAGGTTGGCACGGTCATGCCGAATTTTACACAAAATGATGTTAATGGAAAATCGGTAAGCTTGGCTTCGTTAAGAGGTAAGTATGTGCTTGTAGATTTTTGGGCCAGTTGGTGTGGACCTTGTAGAGCAGAGAATCCAAATGTGGTAAAAACCTATTCTAAATTTAAAGATAAAAATTTTACAGTACTAGGTGTCTCTTTAGATCAAGACAAAGCAAAATGGGTTGAAGCCATTAAAAAAGATGGATTAACTTGGACGCAGGTGAGTGATTTAAAATATTGGAACAATGAAGTAGCAGTTAAATTTGGCATTCAGTCCATACCAGCCAGTTTCTTAATTGATCCAAATGGAGTAGTGATTGGACGAGACTTAAGAGGAGATGACTTGGTGAAAGCGCTGAATGCAGTTATTAAATAGAGTGTAAGAGCTAACAATTTAATTTATTATACTAAAAAGCCTCCTTATCAATGGGAGGCTTATTTTATGTTATATTTTCAAGCTAAGAAATACTATTTTATGTATTTCTTAGCCAACCAACTTTCTTCAATGGGTTGCAGCCAGTCTTTTTCCATAGCGGCTTTATTAGCCACTAAATTATTAAAGTATAAAGTTTCTTTTGTTAAAATGCCATTTTCTAAAGCGTAACCTACCTGTGTAAGGGGAATAGTTTGAACTTTTTCTTTCACCCAAAAAGCCAATAGTTCTCTATTGAACATTTGTACATTATTCATTACCTCAATTTGCTTTATCACATGCACCGAGCTGTCCGTACTACATCCACCCACGCCGGTTTGAGACTCGTCCGCCATAATCACTATAAACTGGCCATATAAGATAGTGGCAAAGCCCTTCACCGCTGCGCCATGGCTTTTCCAATTATCAGTAAATGCTTCTAGTATTTCTTCCGCTTGAAATAGTTCCGGCAAAGTAAAAGTTCTATTGCTTTGGTATATCCATGTCTTGGACAACGGATGAAAATTTTCGGGCAGTATTGTTTTTAAATCTACAGTCATTTTGCTTTTTTTATTTCTATTTCTATTGCATTGCTTTTACAATCATCTCAGCTATATCTAATACTTCTGTACGCACTTCTTCGGCTCTATTTTTAATGCCATCAGTTAACATGGTATTGCAAAAAGGGCAGGCACTTGCTACAAAATCAGATTTTGTTTCAATGGCTTCATCTGCTCTTTCCATATTCACTCTTTTATCTCCTTTCTCTTCTTCTTTAAACATTTGTGCCCCACCAGCACCACAGCATAAGCCTTTAGACTTACATCTTTTCATTTCTCTTAATTCCATATCCAAACTTTC
>CAINFN010000164.1 GCA_903848125.1 uncultured Bacteroidota bacterium | reverse complement strand
TCCTTTTGCTTGCAAAGTGGAACGCACTTTATTAAAAACCAACTGAATCCCTTCTCTTTGTAAAGCAATATCATCCGAACTATTTAATTGCTTTTCGGCTCGGTCGCAATCATCCATCACTTCTAACATAGCAACAATTACATCTTTTCCGGCTGTTTGAATTAACTCTAATCTCTCTTTAGCCGTCCTTCTTCTAAAGTTTTCAAATTCGGCCATCAATCGTAAATATTTATCCTTTTGCTCTGCCAAATCTGCCATTAATTGATCTGTTTCACTCAAAGGGGCTGCTTGTTCCTCAGCAGGGGTTTCGGGAGTATTTTCAGCCTCATTTTGGCTTGGTATAGCTTGTTCTGTCAAATCCTTTTCTTTGTCTTCCATAGTTTTCATATTGTTACAAATATCTCCCAAAAATATTGCCAAAGCAATAATTAAGGCAAAATTGACATAAAACCCTCAAAAATAGGCACAAGTTGTCACTAATTTGGGGAGTATATTTGCTTCATGACAAAGGTGTATTTAAATAAAAAGATCAATCCCAGAATTGCCCTTGGCCACCCCTGGATTTACAATAATGAAGTGGACCGTATAGCTGGCCCAATTGAGCCTGGTGATATTGTGGAAGTGTACTTTTTTGACGGACAATTGGCAGGTCGAGGCTATATCAATCCTAATTCTCAAATCATCATTCGCTTATTGACCCGAAAAAGAGAAGAAATAGATGCAGCATTTTTTCATAAAAAAATTAAAGATGCTTGGAACTATAGACAGCAATTAGGATACGTTGAAAATTGCCGGTTGGTGTTTGGCGAAGCCGACGGAATTCCAGCATTAATTATTGATAAATTCAATGACTATTTTGTACTTCAAACTTTATCCTTAGGAATAGAAAAATGGAAAGAATCAATCGTTGCCGCTATTAATGAAATTTTCAAACCCAAAGGAATTTTTGAAAGAAATGATGTACCAGTTAGAGAATTAGAAGGCATGGTGCAACAAAAAGGATTTTTATCCAACGAATTCCCAACAGAAATTATGATTCAAGAAAATGGATTACAATTTTATGTAGATATTGAAAATGGACAAAAAACAGGCTACTTTTTAGACCAACAAGACAATAGACGAGCCATTAAAAATCTGGTACAAGGCGCAGATGTTTTAGGCGCATTTACCTACACTGGCACTTTTGAAATTCATGCAGCACATTATGGTGCAAAATCGGTTTTAGGTATTGATATTTCAGAAAATGCAGTGGCACAAGCAAATAAAAATGCGGTTTTAAATCAATTAGACCACATTGTAAAGTTTGAGGCAATGAATGCATTTGATGTTTTAAAAAAATGGGGTAAAGAAGGACGTAAATATGATGTCGTAATGTTAGACCCCCCTGCCTTTACAAAAAGTAGAAACAATATTGATAAAGCAGTAACTGGTTATAAGGAAATTAATTTAAGAGGAATGCAAATGATTCGTAGTGGCGGATTTTTAGTCACTTCAAGTTGCACTAACCTGGATAGTCCTGAATTATTTTTAGAAACAATTCAAATGGCTGCCTGGGATGCGAAAAAGAGAATCCGTCAAGTTACTTATCAAACACAATCCAGTGATCACCCTATTATTTGGGGCATGGAGAACACGCACTACTTAAAATTTTTAATTGTAGAAGTTTGCGATCGTTAGATCTACTTAAAAGCGGATTAATACTTATTTATATTATTAAGCCCTAATAGCTTACACAAAAAGGCCTCCGAATATTCGGAGGCCTTTTTAAAATCATTAGAGGTCAAAGTTGTTTGGGCTTATATTTTATAAAGCACTAACAACTAGCAAGCTGCAACATTTCAGTTTAACTTATTCAATGTAGTTTGAATGGCTTCAAAATTGGGTAAGTCACCTGGTGTAGGGCAAATTTCTTCGTATTGAACTACTCCTTCTTTATCAATAACAAAAGCAGCACGTTTGCTTACACCTTGCATTTCAAAGGCAGGAAATACATCATATTTAACACCATAATCTGCAATGGCGGTTTTGTTAAAATCGCTTAATAAAGGAAAATTTAATTTTTGCTCCTCTTTAAATTTACCTAATGTAAATAAGGAATCAACAGAGATGGCCAATACTTGAGCGTTAGCTGTATTGTAAGTAGCTATATTATCTCTAATGCTACATAATTCAGTGGTGCATACGCCAGTAAAAGCTAAAGGGAAAAATAGCACTACTACATTCTGACCTTTGAAATCGGCCAAATTAGTTGCTTTTTTATCTGTATCAAAAAGGGTAAATGCCGGGGCTGGTTTGCCAGTTAAATTGCTCATTTGTATTTTATTTTAATTGTATTTATTAATGTAAATTTTAAAAATCAAAAGTAGAATTGTTTAGCGATTATTTCTACTTTTTAGTGTAGCCTTTGTGTATTTTTTTCTCTTTTCGAAACCT
>CAINFN010000163.1 GCA_903848125.1 uncultured Bacteroidota bacterium | reverse complement strand
GTTTGCGACCTATTTTTGCGACCCTAATAACATAGTGAACATGGAGCGTTCGACTAAGGGTTAGGTCACCTCCCTTTCACGGAGGTAATACGGGTTCGAATCCCGTACGCTCTACAAAGCCTCTCATGCAAATGAGAGGCTTTTTTGTTTCGAGATTGTATCGAAAGCTCGCTTGATTGAGCGGATGAGCATTAAAAAAGCCTTTCAAAAGCATACAAAGTTTGCTTTTGAAAGGCTTTGGGTAAAGAGCCCTCATCTGAAATTTAACCTTTATAAATTAGCTAGACGTTTTTTCAATTAATTAGTAAATTGTATAAAATAACCCTTTATGGGAAAGTATGGTTTTAGCTTCAGTTGGAAAAGGGCCTTAGGCATTACAGCAGTAAAACAAAAATTTGCAAGGGAAACAGGTATACCTACTTCGGTAAATGGTATTGAGCGTAAAGTAGGTCGTTCGGTTTTGAATATGATATTTAGTGCTTTATTTAAAAGAAAGTAAAAGCTTACAGTATGAAATATATAATTCTCGGAATTTTCGTAATGGTCTTTTGTACAATTTCGGCAAATGCACAGAAAGTTTATAGGACTTCCTATAAATCCGATGCGGATAAAATAATCTTTGTTACGGATTATAAGTCTGAAGCAGACATGATTGTTTACGAAACAAAGTACAAGAGTGAAGCAAAACCTTATTCGGGAATTTGGTTCTGGACCACCTATAAAAGTGAAGCCGATTGGCAGGTATATTTTACAAAATACAAATCAGAGGCCAACTTAAAAATTTATATTACTAAGTACAAAAGCGAAGCTGGGATGAAATAACATTTTTTAAAATTAATTTTTAAAGGCTATTTTTTGGGGACTTTAAAAATTAGGTGAAAGTGCCTTCACTTTAAAATTACAGGTCAAATTTGAGGCTAAAAAATCTATACAAATTGATTTTGACCTTACAGCAACAGGCAGTTTTTATCTTCTGTACCCCAATTTTCGAGGTTTATTATTTTAGGGAATAATTATTTATTGTGCACAAATACAACCCCATATTACTACCCAGTAGGGTAATTTGTTTTGATGTGGTGCTGTTTTAAGTAAAAAATAACTACCCCAAGCGCAATCATGATGATGTAACTAAGTGGGTTAGCAAGGTTTAAAGTCCAACCAAATAACTTTAACCTTTTGGAAATTACAAGTCTCTTGTCTTCTATGTTAAAATAGAAAATGCCCAGTTTCCAGTTCTTCGGATCATCATGCCATTTATTCTTTAATTCTTCACTGTACATATTCTTTTGTTTTACTTATTTACTTACCATTATATTTATCCCTCAGAAATTTATCAATATCCTTTGATCCCGTATTAAAGTCACTTATAGGATTCCTGTATTCTTCCAATAAAGCAAAGGGGGCATTTATTTTTTCTTGTTCGAAAATATAGCTTAATAAATCACTTGTTGATAATTGGTACTTTAAAGACAGTTTTATTAATAATTCCCTTTCTTTTTTATTAAACTTTCTTATGACTTTTGCTATGGTTTTTAGGGAACCCCTTCTTGCATCCACCGAAATTCCCTTTAGTAATTTAAGGCAATCTAATACTTTTAGCATTTCATTATTTTCTTGTGTAATGACGTGTTTTTGAAATAGAAACTTAATGGTATAAATACCCCTTTTTATTGG
>CAINFN010000162.1 GCA_903848125.1 uncultured Bacteroidota bacterium | reverse complement strand
TTTTTAGCCACCGCAATATTTTTTGGGTAATGCGTTAAAATTTGTGAACCTATTCTGTCTTTCAAAGGTGTTACAATACTGCCTCTATTGGTATAGTCTTCAGGGTTAGCGGTGAAAATAAATTGAATGTCTAAATTCATTCTTAGTTTAAAACCTCTAATTTGAATATCACCTTCTTGAAGTATGTTAAATAAGGCTACTTGTATTCTAGCTTGTAAATCGGGAAGCTCATTGATTACAAATATGCTTCTGTTGGCTCTTGGGATCATTCCAAAATGGATCACACGCTCATCGGCATAGGACAATTTTAAATTCGCTGCCTTAATAGGGTCAACATCTCCAATAATATCGGCAATGGTAACATCCGGGGTAGCTAGTTTTTCAAAGAACCTTTCATTGCGGTGCAGCCATTCAATAGGAGTGGCATCGCCTTTCTCTGCAATTAAATCCTTGGCATATCTTGATAAAGGATGTAAAGGGTCATCGTTAATTTCAGATCCAGCTACAAATGGGATGTATTCATCCAATAGCTGAATCATTAATCTAGCGATTTTTGTTTTGGCCTGTCCTCTTAAGCCTAATAAATTAATATTATGCTTCGATAAAATGGCTCTTTCAATTTCAGGAATAACAGTTTCTTCAAAACCATGTATGCCTTCAAATGCAGGAACCCCTTCCTTTATTTTAAGAATTAAATTATCTCTTAATTCGTCTTTAATGCTTTTGCTTTGGTAACCTTGTTTTTTTAAATCACCAAGGGTTTTTATTTTGTCAATTTTCATATAAATGTGTTTGTACTAATTATTTAAGTTTCTTTTTTCTGTTGGTTTCGTAATCTTCAAAAATCATTTCACCCAAACCTTTTAAACCAGTATAAAATGCTTTACCCTGATTCGCTTCGGTAAATGCATTCACAAATTTTTGTAAATAAGGGTCCTGTGCAATCATAAAAGTGGTAATTGGAATATGTAATTTTCTGGCCATCTTCGCTTGGCTATAACATTTCTCTACTATGTATTGGTCTAGTCCATTACTATTCATATAATAATTACCATCGGCCTCTTTTATGCAACTAGGCTTGCCATCGGTAATCATAAAAATTTGCTTGTTCGTATTTCTTTTTCTTCTTAAAATATCCATGGCTAGCTGCAAACCCGCTACCGTATTGGTATGATAGGGTCCTACTTTTAAATAAGGTAGCTCTTGAATACTAATAGTCCAGGCATCGTCTCCAAATACTAGAATATCAATGGTGTCTTTAGGATAACGAGTGGTAATTAATTCTGCTAATGCCATCGCCACTTTTTTAGCAGGTGTAATTCTATCTTCTCCATATAAAATCATGCTATGACTAATATCAATCATCAGCACGGTGCTCATTTGTGATTTTTGTTCGGTCTGTTCAACTACTAAATCATCTTCTGTTAAATTAAATGTATCAATGCCATGATTAATTTGTGCATTTTTGATACTCTCTGTTAAAGAAATATTTTCAATGTTGTCGCCAAAATTAAATTCTTTGAATTCTCCATTTTTTTCATCGCCTTGTCCCAAGGTTTTTGTTTTATGATTTCCCTTACCTGCAGTTTTTAAATCTCCGAAAATATTATTTAGGGCAGTTTGT
>CAINFN010000161.1 GCA_903848125.1 uncultured Bacteroidota bacterium | reverse complement strand
CAATTTTTGAATGTCGGCCGTTCTTGGCATAAGATGAAATTTTAAGAGGCAAATTTACTACTTTTACACACTTCAAAAGCGATTAAAGTGTCCGATACCATTCATTTACTGCCAGACCACATTGCCAACCAAATTGCGGCCGGTGAGGTGATTCAAAGACCTGCAAGCGCAGTGAAGGAATTATTGGAAAATGCAGTAGACGCAGGCGCTACTGAAATTCGCTTATTGGTGAATGATTCAGGCAAAGCATTGATTCAAGTCATTGACAATGGGAAAGGAATGAGCCCTCAAGATGCACAAAATGCATTTGCGCGCCATGCTACGAGTAAGATTACTACGATTGAAGATTTATTTCAGATAAGAACCATGGGATTTCGTGGAGAAGCTTTGGCGTCCATTGCCGCAGTTGCTCAAGTAAGTTTAAAAACAAGACGTGCCCAAGATGAATTAGGCACCAGCGTAGAAATTGAAAATAGTAAGGTAACGGAAACCAGTGCTGTCGCTTGCTCCATTGGTACCACTATTAGCATGAAGAATTTATTTTTCAATGTACCCGCCCGTCGTAATTTTTTAAAAAGCAATAGTGCCGAGTTCAAACATATTATTGAAGAATTTACACGCGTTGCGTTGGCCTTCCCCGAAGTTCATTTTAGTTTAACCAGCAATGGACAAGATGTTTATCATTGGGAAGGGGGCAGTTTTAAACAAAGAGCCATTCAGGTTTTAGGAAATAGTTACCAAACAAAATTAGTCACCGTAGGGGAGAAAACCGATTACTTAACCATCACTGGTTTTGTTGGCAAACCCGAGACTGCTAAAAAAACTAGAAGCGATCAATATTTTTTTGTAAACCGCCGATTTATCAAAAGCGCCTACTTGCATCATGCAGTGGCCAATGCTTTTGATGGATTAATCGCGAAAGAAAATTTTCCGAGTTACCTTTTATATATTGATGTAGATCCTACGCAAGTAGACATTAATGTACACCCCACCAAACAAGAAATAAAATTTGAGGACGATAAGATAATTTATGCTTTTGTACAAGCTGCGGTTAAGCATGCCTTGGCTCAATTTAGCATTGCCCCTTCTTTAGACTTTTCATTAGATGCTTCCATTCAACAGCTAGATGCCATCCAAAAACCTTTTACTGCAGAAAATGCCAGCACCGCAGCTAGCCAATCTTTATATGAAGGGTTCACTAAAAAAAATCAAGCCCACTTTATTCCGAAATCTGCTAACGCTTCTAACCAAGATTGGAAAAGTTTTTTCACTACCCTTCCCAATGCAGAAAATACAGTGGGTCAAGATGCTCAAGATAATGAAACCTATATTGTAAAAGCTTCTTCCATGGGGATGTATAAAGAGGGTAGCCCATTACAAGTAAACGCAGAAGCAAGTTTATTACAACTACATCATACTTTTATTGTGGCGCCTAGTCATAGTGGTTGTATTATGATACATCAACAATTGGCACATGAAAGAATATTGTATGAAAAATTTCAAAAAGCAAGTGCCCATCCGCATGCCACTCAAAAAAGTTTATTTCCAGTAGTATTAGAACTAAGTGTGAGTGACGCTATTTTGTTAGAAGAGATGATAGAGGATCTTGCTATCATTGGATATGAAATTGAAGCCTTTGGTCAAAATAGTTTTATCATTCAAGGCATACCGGCAGATGTCAATGCTGGCAATGAAAAAAATGCAATCGAATTGTTATTGGAACAGTTTAAACACTTTAGCGGAGAGGTAAAATTTAGTAAAAGAGAAAAACTAATACGTTGCATGGCTCGTCAAATGGCCATTAAAGCTGGACAAGCCTTAACGCAAAAAGAAATGCATACACTTATTGAAGGATTAGGTGAATGCGATATACCAAATATTACCGCCTCTGGCGCACCCACTTTTGTTGAGTTCAAAGAAGATTATTTGAACGGTTTGTTTAGCAAATAAATTCAATTAGTACTTACTCATGAGCGTTGTTAAATAACGCTCCACCGCTTTTCTTACTGGATAAGAAGTTGGGCTAACATGATTGGCCACCAGCACAGAAAATATAAGTTGAGTTCCTTTATTGGTAACTATAAATCCACTTAATGCAATTTGATTGCCTAAGGTGCCAGTTTTTGCAAATAAAACACCAGGAATATTTTTATAATAAGATCCTAAAGTCCCTTTTCCACCTTGTGCAAAAATGCTTTTGATTCTATCAAAACCAAATTCATCTTGCATGTGTTGTAATAAGGCCACATAGTTTTCGGGCGAATTTAAATTAAACCTACTTAAACCACTTCCATCAGCCCATTGAGGCGCTTGCGGAAAATAGTTAAAGTCTGTTTTGATGATGGTATCAATGATAGCAGCATCGTCTATTTTTCCAAGTAGTTGCGCCCCCGTCATTAACAACACTTGCTCTGCGAAAAAATTATCACTTCTATTCATCATTATTTTTAAAAGACTATCCGTAGGAACCGTTTTTAAAAGACTAGCCCCTGTTGGGTTCCAACCCTGTTGAATCAGTAGTGGAAATTTTGGATGCAAAGTATCTTCCATTAATTTTTTTGTTAAACCATAAGTCGGGTCCGTAATAAAAGGCACTTGCTGAAGCTTGTCTTTTATATATTTGCCAGTAGCAGAAAACTGATTGCTGTGATAAGCACGCGTCCATACACTATATTTTAAAGGTGCTTCCTGACCTCTTACTAAATAACTTGGTTGAACACTGGTTCCATTTTTTGTATCAGTAATGGTTAATACATTTCCATAAATTGAAAATCTATTTCTTTCTGGCTGATAATCTTCTGCATAATCATCCCAAGCCCAGCCCCTTCCAAACATAGAAAAAGAATCAGGTGTAGTAGGCAAACACAATACAACCTGCTTATTGGTGTTTTTGATCAAATCAGCTACTGGCTGATATGGAAAATCGGGATGTAAAAAAGTAGGATCCCCCATTGGTAATAAAAAAATACTATCTGCATTTTCTTTTATTTGCCAACCTGGAACAGAATCCTTCAAATACTTCATCCCTAAATAACAGGAAAGAATTTTAGTATTACTAGCAGGTGTAAAATATAAATTACTTTGATAACGATCTACCCAAGTTTGATTGGTCTGATTAAATACGGCAGCACCAATATGTGCTCCTTTTAAAGCAGGGTCTTGTAATAAGTTATGTTGTGCTTTTTTAACTGCACACGCACTCATTAAAAAACAACAATAAATACTTAAAAATACAAAAGGGATGTTTATTCCCTTTCTAAAGCTCTTAGCCATCTTTCTGGAATTTCGTTATCTGAAGCTATTAAATAATCTTTGTAACTACAAGGCGTCCATTCATTATTATGTGTTTGCATCCACCATCTACCAGTACTTTTACTTTGTAAAAAATTAGTTTCAATATCTGCAAAGGCAATATGAAATTCTTTAAATCGATCTGAATCAGACAAAGGCGCTTCTTTTTTCCCTTTTTGAATGCCATCTAAAATATACCAAATCATCTGTGCCATTTGAATGGCCGTCATATGATTGGTATCTAATTCGGCTTGATACCCAAATAAACCAATGGTACTTGTTTTCCAACTCATCCCAGCATATTGCATAAGGACACAAGCTTCTTCACCATTAAATCCATTAGGTGTAATGATATTCGCAGGCGCCTGTGCATTTTGAATGGCACTAATGTCAAAACTCATCATGTGACTATCTCTAATAACAGGTTCCATTTCCTCAAGGTCTTCTCTCACTTTGCCTAATCTATAACAATCAAATCTAAGCTTGTCAATGGTCTCCAACATTTGCGGGTGCATAAAATAACTTTGGAAACCTATATGGGCATAGTGGTTTAAATGATTGGGTAAACCTGTAAACAATTCCTCTAAAAAATGATCTGATGGCAATCTCGCTTCTAAATCTAAATCTATCTTAGCATCCACTAATACTGCATTTACCAAAGTAGGAACTGAAGTATAAGCATGATATTGAGCTAAGGTTAAATCATGTGACCCACCTATAATCACAATTTTTTTATTTTGCAATAGCAGCTCTGAAATAACAGTTCTTAAAGCAGCATAACTGTCTTGAATAGACTGTCCTAGTTTAACGTTGCCAATGTCTACAATGTTTACTTGTGCATGCCAATAATAAAGTGAATAAAAGGCGGATCTAATGCCATTGGCTGCTTCAAAACCATTTAAAGCATAGCCTCCCCCTCTTGATTCACCAGCTCCAATGATGACAAGATCGGCTAAACTAATATCAGGGATCTCCCCCTCATTTGCTTTAATATGTTTACCCAATTGGGTATCTCTATAGCCTTCATCATTCGATAATAGGTCCAAATTTATGGGTTCAAGATAGTCTTTGATAGAAGTTAGGGACATGTGTTCGTATTAACTACTAGAATTAACGCGGAAAGAGCCAAAAGATTGTATAAAAAGGGGCTAATCTTGAAATTTATACCCCACGCCTCTAATCGAAATAAAGTGAACTGGGTTTTTAGGGTCTAGTTCAAAGTACTTCCTAAAGCTTAATATAAAATTATCAATGGTTCTGGTATTTGGAAAAACATGATAGCCCCAAACAGTTTGCAAAATTCTTTCCCTAGTGATTACATTATTTTTATTTTCAATTAACAACTTTAAAAGCATGGCTTCTTTTTTTGTTAAGGTGATTTTTTCTCCAACTTTACTAATGGCCTCTAAAGATTTAAAATAAATAATGTTATCAGAAAAATTATATTCCTCTAATTGTGCAGACTGAGTAATGGAGGTAGATTTTTGTATGAGTTTTGAAACCCTCAATAACAGTTCCTCTAAATTAAAAGGCTTGGTTAAATAATCGTCGGCACCCAACTTTAAACCCTGTACTCTATTGGCACTTGTATTTTTTGCACTTAAAATAAGTATGGGTGTGTTTATGTTGTTTAAGCGAATCGTTTCAGTAATGGCAAACCCATCTATACCAGGTAACATAATATCTAAAATGATTAAATCAAAATGCGCTTGCTGTATTTGCTTCAAAGCATTTGGCCCTTCAAAAGCCGAGCTTACAGTATAGCCTTCCATTTCAAGGTTCAGCTTAAGTGCATCATGCAAATGCACCTCGTCCTCTACTAATAATATTTCAAATTTTGACATATTTAACTATTGGTAAAAGTCACGGTAAATATACTTCCTTGCATCCCATTAGGTTGCATTTGTAAAGTAGCATTGTGAAAACTGGTTATTTTTTTGCATAAATAAAGGCCAAGTCCAGTCCCTTTGCTGTTTCTAGTGCTTTCCTCTCCTACTCTATAAAATTTTTCAAATATCTTTTCTCTTTCGCTAACAGGTATGCCAATTCCTTGATCCTTTATGGTCAAAACTATCTTATCGCCTAAAGATTGTAAATGAATATCTATTGGCGTATCCGCAGGAGAATACTTATTTGCGTTGTCTAGTAAATTATTAGCGAGCAGCTGTATCAATAAAGTCTCCCCTTGAATAAGGGTCCCTTCTTGTATAAAAGAATTGCAAACGCGCGAGGGAAATCTTTCATGGAAAGATTGTAACACTTCTTTTACTAATTTGGATAAATCAATTTCTTGTTGATTGGCTTCATATTGACCCATATCTAATTGAGAAGCCAATAAAATATTATTTGAAAGCGCATCAAGTCTTTTTGTTTCTTTTAAGGTGGCCTCTAATAATTTATTTTGTTGTGCCTGATCTAAGTTTCTTTTTAATAAGGTTTCGATGTTTAAATGAGAGATAGCTATTGGTGTTTTTAATTCATGTGTCACCGCCATCATAAAATTTTGTTGTTGATTAGAATAACGTAATTGTTTTAACAAAGATCGATATACATAAATAGCACCTAATAGAAATAAAAATAAAAATGTAATTCCCTCTCCAATAAATTGCTTGGTTTTTCGAGATTGAAAGTCTTGTATAAATTTTACCTTTTGCTTGAGAGACGGATCGGATAGTTGAATCGTTTGAAACTTAATAGATGCAATTTCATTGTTTTGCTTTTCTAGAGAAACATACCACCAAATAAACGCAGCGACCATGTAGGTTAAGAAAACCCAATAAATAAAACTTACAAATTTGAGTTTATTGATCTTTACTAATTTCATGGCTTTACCTTTTCAACTCTTATGCCTGAAGATAAAATATTTTGCAGCGGGTCCTCCCGCATGGTATGTTGTAAGTAGAAAGTAGTAATGCCTTTTTGAAAATGGGAAGGAAGACTGATTAAAGGAATTCTTTGGTCAAATAGGTCATCCATTCCAGTGCCAAGCCATCCTTTGGATTCGTCTGCCATATTTAAATTTACATTCTGCTTAGATAAGCTCCCAGTGGGCGTTTGAACGGCTACTTGTAACCAAATATTTTTATAATGATAGGCATTGTGGTGTCTTATTACAAAATATACTTTGTAGGACGCACTGGTATCTGTAATATTAAATTGATAGGCATTTACTTGCTTCGCAGACCAGCTGTGTTCAGGAAAAATAGTGGTTTGTTCATAAAGGGGTATTGTTTGACAGCTTGTTAAAAACAAAACTACCATCACTGACATCTGAAAAAATTTTACACTAAAACCCTTCATTTTACAACACGTTTAAAATTTGTTCTTTTGCTTTTTCTAATTCATCCTTCATCAAGATCACCGATTTTTGAATTTCCATATCGTTGGCTTTAGAACCAGTGGTATTAATCTCTCTGCCCATTTCTTGTAAAATAAAAGAAAGTTTTTTGCCCTTAGAAGGCTCTGCTTCTTTTAAAACGGTTTTGAAATAAGTGCAATGATTATTCAATCTTACTTTCTCTTCAGAAATATCTATTTTTTCAATATAATAAATAAGCTCTTGTTCTAATCTATTGTTATCATATTTATCAGGACCTACATTTTGTTCTAACAATTTAACTAAGCCCTCTTTAATCTTCACTCTTCTATTGGGTTCAAATTTTTCAATATGCGCTTGATGCGCTTCAATGGCTGCAACGCGCTCTAGTAAATCTTTTTCAACAGACTTGCCTTCTTCAAGGCGATGATGCATTAAAGCTTTAATAGCCTCTTGTAATAAATCTTGGATTTGCTTCCACTCCGCTTCAGTCAATACTTCATTACTTGAAGAAACCACATCAGGCATTTTTAATAAAGTACTTAAAATATTTTCTTTTGGGATGCCCAACTCATCGGCTAATTCCACAATAGGTTGGTAATAGGATTTAGCTAATTCTTTATTGACCGATACGGGTTTAGAGATGCCATTGGACTTAATAGAAATAGTTGCTTCTACACTTCCTCTTAATAAAGCCTCGTTTAACTTATTTCTAATTTCGACTTCATAAGGTTTTAGTAAAGAAGGAATATTTAAACGCAAATCAAATTGTTTGCCATTTAAAGACTTTACTTCCACTAAAAATGTTTTGTCTTTAAAAGTGGCTTCGGAGCGACCATACCCAGTCATGGAATATAACATAATAATACCTGTTTAAATAGTAAATAAAGGTATTAAATAATAGGCAAGCAAAAGCATTTTTTAGAAATCGATCCCCACCCAATTCTTCTTACGCTTCTGATATTGATCAAAATCAAATTTATATAACTTCCCAGGTCGATGGGTAACATGCGTTTCCATTTCATTGGTATCAATTAAGAAGCCCATACTAGCGAATTTTTTTCTGAAATTTCGACGATCCAATTTCGTGTCTAAGATGGCCTCATATACATTTTGCAATTGCCTTAATGAGAATTTTTCAGGCAATAAATTTAAAACCAAAGGGTGTTCTTGAATACGTTTTTGAAGCCAGCCATAGCAAAAATCTAAGATTTCCTTATGGTCAAAAGCCATTTCTACTAGCTTATTAACTGGATGCCATTTTAGCTCATTCTCCGAGATGCCTAATGAATGGTCCTTACTATTCAAAAGAGAAGCATAAACGGTCGTTACCACCCTTCCTCCGGGATGTCTGTCTAATTGGCTAAAAGTATGCACTTGCTCTAAATATACTTTCTTTATACCAGTCCTTTCAATAAGTACCCTATTTGCAGCTGCATCTAAATCCTCACGGGAGTGCACTTGGTCACCCAATAAACACCATTTTTCATAAAATTGGGGTAAATCACTCTTAATTAATAGCACTTTTAAGGAATTATCGTCAAAACCAAAAATAACACAATCCACCGTTAGCGGCATGGTTGGGTAGGAAGCAACCAATTCAACTACATTTTTGTTTCCCAAATTAGATTTTGTAGCAGTGGATTTTGTCAAATCAGACATAATTAGCAAGCAATGATTAATCAATTATTATAACTTCTTTGAAATTATATTTTCAATAAACTAAAATACGAAATAAAAGAATAAAACAATTTGTAATTTAGCAGACTTATAAGCGCATGTACAACAAGACCCAAATACAAGATTTTCAAAAAATTACAAAAGATTTCTTAGCCAATCCTCATGCCATTGAATTGGGGACATTAAAGTCTGTATTAAAATTTCATGAATACCAGTATTATGTAGCCAGCGAACCAATTATTAGCGATTTTGAATATGACCAACTTTACAAACAGTTGATAGCATTAGAATCTACCAATAAATCGCTAATCACTGCCGACTCCCCTAGCCAAAGAGTGGGCAACAGTTTAAATAACTCATTTCAAACAGTGGCACACTTGGTTCCCATGTTAAGTTTAGAAAATAGTTACAATGCTGATGACCTTTTCGATTTTGATAGAAAAGCAAAAGAAGGTGCTGAATTAGCAACACTTGAATATTGTGTCGAACCAAAATTTGATGGGGCTAGTATTTCCTTATTCTATGAAAATGATTTGTTGGTTCGAGCCTGTACAAGAGGAGATGGAATAGCAGGAGAAGACATCACCAATAATATAAAACAAATTAGATCTATTCCACTTAGTATTCCATTGCTTGCCAATGGTATTCAGCAAATGGAAATTCGCGGCGAAGTGATCATGAGTAAAAAATCATTTATTGATTTTAATCAAAAATTAAAAGAAAAGCAAATTGCGCCCTTGGCCAATCCACGCAATGCTGCATCAGGTAGCTTGCGCATGAAGGACCCCAAAGAAGTGGCTGAAAGAAATTTAGACGCTTTTATTTATCATATAAGTTATTATTTAGCTGCCCCAGGCAAAACCCCTTCTACTTTACTAACAACACACAGTGGATCCTTAGAACTATTGTGGAGCTTAGGTTTTAGAGCACCTCAAAAAGAAAAGAAATTAATTGCTGGCATTGATCAAGTAATTTCATTTTGTTCGGAATTTGAAGCAGCTAGAGATACCCTGCCCTACGAAATTGATGGACTTGTTATAAAAATTAATGATTTTTCTTTGCAAGAAAAATTAGGCATGACCTCTCATCATCCTAGATGGGCCATTGCTTATAAATTTAAAGCCAGGCAAGCCACCACTATTTTAGAAAATGTAGAATTTCAAGTTGGTCGTACTGGAGCGGTTACGCCTGTGGCAAAATTAAAACCCGTGGCGATTGGTGGCGTTGTAGTTTCTAGTATCTCTATGCACAATGAAGAGTACATTAAAGAAAAAGATTTGAGATTAGGTGATACAGTTATAATTGAAAGAGCTGGCGATGTAATTCCTCAAATTGTTCAATCCATTCCTTCTCTAAGAAAAGGCAATGAAAAAATAATTAGTTTCCCTTTACATTGTCCTGTATGTAATGCCTTATTAGAAAAAGAAGAGGCTGAAGCAGTTTGGCGATGCAATAGCAGCTTATGCACTGCTCAAATCATTGAAAAAATAATCCACTTTGTTAGCAAAGACGCGATGGATATTAAAAGTTTTGGAGAAGCGAATATTAGAAAATTCTATGAACTAGGAATTCTTAAAACCATACCCGACTTATATACTTTACAATTGGACAAAGTAATTGGGCTGGAAGGATTTGGCAAAAAAAGTATTGACAATTTAAATGCTGCCATTGAAGTGTCAAAAAAACAACCCTTGTATCGATTAATCTATGCATTAGGCATACGATTTGTAGGGGAAACAACAGCAAAAACAATAGCTGCTCAGGTGCATCATATATTAGACTTGCAAAATTATAGCGAAGAGCAATTGCAATCTTTTGAAGACGTAGGGGTTAAAGTAGCTAAAAGTATTTTCCAATTTTTCCAAGAATCAAAAAATATTGAACTCATTAAATCACTTGAGGCTTTGGGATTAAATATGATTCAAACCAATACCAAAGCAGTAGACGGAAATTTAGTGGGACTTAATTTTTTATTTACGGGCACGCTTACCCAATTAAAACGAGCTGATGCCGAAGCTATGGTAGAAGCAAGAGGTGGACATATACTTGGTGGCGTTAGTAGTAAATTAAATTATTTAGTGGTGGGCGAAGATGCTGGAAGCAAATTAGAGAAAGCCAAAAAAATAGCTTCGATTAAAATTATAACCGAAGCTGATTTCATTGAACTAATAAATATCCATTCGAAATACTAATTTTTCGCTCTCAATCGCTGTGCTCAAATGTTCACTCAAAATTGTATTTACTCATTCCTATTTATTAAAGAATCATCAATCTACTTTCTAAATAATCCCTTTGGAAGCTAAATACTCTGCTATCTGCACTGCATTGGTAGCTGCTCCTTTGCGTAAGTTGTCGCTTACAATCCACATATTCAAAGTTTTTGCTTGTGTTTCATCTCTACGTAAACGGCCCACAAACACTTCATCTTTTTCGTATGCCCATAAAGGCATTGGATAAAATTGTTCTCCATCATTTTGTTGCACCACTACCCCAGGGGCTGCAGCAAGCTCTGCTATCAATTCTTTCAAATCAAACTCTTTTTCAAATTCTACATTCACGCTCTCACTGTGTCCGCCCATTACTGGAATACGCACTGTGGTTGCCGTAACTTTAATAGAATCGTCTTGCATAATTTTGCAAGTTTCTTTGACCATTTTCATTTCTTCTTTAGTATATCCATTTTCTAAAAAAACATCAATTTGAGGAATGGCATTTAAGTCAATTGCATATTTGTAGGCCATATCTTCAGCAGCTAACTTAACTCCTTTTCTTTCTTCCATCATTTGATCTACGGCTTTTTTACCTGTACCAGTAACACTTTGATAAGTACTAACAATGACTCTCTTAATTTTATATTTAGCATGCAAAGGTTGTAAAGCCACTACCATTTGAATGGTAGAACAGTTTGGATTAGCAATAATTAAATCATCAGCAGTTAATACAGCTGCATTTACTTCGGGCACTACTAATTTTTTAGTAGGATCCATTCTCCAGGCAGAAGAATTATCAATAACACGAATACCTGCTGCTGCAAACTTTGGCGCCCACTCTAATGAAGTACTTCCACCAGCCGAAAATATAGCCACTGCCGGTTTGGCTGCGATACCTTCTTCCATGCCCACTATTTTGTAAGCTTTACCTTTAAAAATCACTTCCTTGCCTACTGAACGTGCAGAAGCCACTGGAATTAATTCTGTAACTGGAAAATTTCTTTCAGCTAGTACTTGTAACATTTTTGTGCCCACTAGCCCGGTAGCACCAACAACTGCAACTTTCATTTTATTTAATTTATAAATTTAAAAAGCCTCCCAATTTCTTGGAAGGCTTCTGAATATATTTTT
>CAINFN010000160.1 GCA_903848125.1 uncultured Bacteroidota bacterium | reverse complement strand
TCAATAAAATAAGTGGGTAACTTCTTTTCGCAAAGCTCTACTAAATGGGAGCTATTACTACTATTTTTTCCACCCATAACAATTGCAAGATCTGCATCTTGCTCCAATAGCCCCACTACTGCAGATTGATTGTCATTGGTAGCGTAACACAAAGTGTCTCTCGTGTCTGCAAAATGTTCATGGCTATTTTCTTTGCCATATTTAATAGCAAAAATATTTTTTAAGTAGTCGGATATTGCTTGGGTGTCAGAGGCCAATTGAGTGGTTTGATTGATGACTCCAATTTTTTCAAAATGAATGGCAGGATCAAAGCCTTCGTTGTATCTATTTTTAAAATACTCGCTAAAATCTGACAAGGGCAGTTCGCCTATAATAAATTTACCAAGCACCTGTGCTTCCTCCATGTCATTTACAACTAGGGTAGGTGTTTTACTGGCTGCATGAGAAAAAGTAGCACGTGTCTCTTCATGTTTTGGTTTACCATGTATGATGATGGTAAATCCTTTTTTTGCAATTTGATCACCACGGTTCCATACCTTTTCTACAAAAGGGCATGTGGTATTGTATTTTTGAATTTCAATTCCAATTTTATTGATTGTAGCTTCTAATTCCAGCGTTGTGCCAAATGCAGGGATGATGACAATATCATCTTTGGTTAAGGTATTTAATGGTATTATTTCTTTGCCGTTGGTATCTTGTAAAAACTGAACACCTTTTTTTAATAAATCTTCATTTACTTGTGGATTATGAATCATTTCACTTAACAAATAAATTCTCTTTCCTTTATTTTCTTCAATGGTTCTATGGGCAATATCAATGGCGTTTTCGACGCCATAACAAAATCCAAAATGACGAGCTAAATAAAATTTTACAATACCTAAATCAATCAGTGTAGGACTGAAGTCTTTTTTTAGTTTATCATCTTCTTTCCTTTTTTGTTTAATCGCGCTAATCAAATTGCTACGATAACCAGAAGGGACCTCAAAATGCTTCATTTTTTACTTTTTGCGTATTACTGGTACAAAAATACATCCTTCACTTGTTTTTACCCTATTTTTTAAGCTTTCTTACCATAAATCTAATCGATACTCCTTGCTACAACTTATCTTTGCGCCATGAATTACGTTTCTGTAGAAGGTTTAACTAAAAGTTATGGCATAACCCCCTTATTTAAAGGCATTAGTTTTAATATCAATGAAGGTGATCGAATTGCCTTAATTGCTAGAAATGGGGTAGGTAAAACCACCCTTTTAAGGATTTTGGCTGGCAAAGAAGTGCCTGATGCTGGTACTGCAAAAATTCATAAGGATGTTCATTTGGTTTTATTTGAGCAGGATCCTCAGTTTATAGAGACGGCGAGCATTACTCAAAATTTATTTAATCAGGATCATCCAATGATGAAAGCCATTAGCAATTATGAGATGGCGATGGAAACCGAAGATGAGAACTTGATCACTGATGCCATTATGGAAATGGAAGAAAGAAGTGCTTGGGATTTTGAGTCTAAAGTAAAAACAATCTTAACTCAATTAAATATTCACCATTTAGAACAACCGGTTTCTAAATTAAGTGGGGGGCAACGTAAAAGAGTTTCATTGGCTAAGACATTAATACAAATTGGATTTGAGCCAAAGCATGTATTGTTATTAATGGATGAGCCTACGAATCACTTGGATTTGAATATGATTGAATGGTTGGAAAATTATTTGGAACAAGAAAAGGTAACCTTATTGCTCGTATCGCATGATAGGTATTTTTTAGAGTCGGTGACCGATGAAATATGGGAATTAGAAAGAGAGAATTTATATAGTTACAAAGGCGATTATGAAAATTATTTAGAAAAGAAAGCTGCTCGAATAGAATCTGAATTAGCCAGTATTGATAAAGCAAAAAATACTTTTAGAAAAGAATTGGAATGGATGCGTAAGCAACCCAAAGCAAGAACCACTAAAAGTAAAAGCAGACAAGATAATTTTTATGAGGTAGAAGCCAAGGCAAAACAAAAAATTGACGATACCAATTTGCAGTTAGATATGAAAATGACGCGATTGGGCGGGAAAATTATAGAAGCTAAAAAGTTATATAAATCCTATGGTGATACGGTGGTGTTAAAAGGGTTTGATTATACTTTTAGTAAAGGGGAACGTATTGGAATAGTGGGTAAGAACGGAGTGGGTAAAAGCACCTTTTTACAAATATTACAAGGCATTACAGAGCCAGATAGTGGCAAGATAAATGTAGGGGAAACCATTGTTTTTGGACATTTTTCTCAAGAGGGGCTGGTGTATAAAAAAGACATGAGGGTGATTGAGTATTTAAAAACTTTTGCCGAAAATTTTCCATTAAGTAGCGGAGGTTCTTTAAGTGCTGCTCAATTTCTTGAATTATTTTTATTTACCCCCGATAAGCAATACACTTATTTAAGTGCATTAAGTGGGGGAGAGAAAAAACGACTTCAGTTACTTACTATTTTATTTAAGAATCCAAACTTTTTGATTTTAGATGAGCCAACCAATGATTTGGACCTGCCTACATTGGCGGTGTTGGAGCAATTTTTAATTGATTTCGCAGGTTGTGTATTATTGGTATCGCACGATCGTTATTTTATGGATAAATTAGTAGATCACTTATTTATTTTTGAAGGAGGTGGGGTGATTAGAGATTATCCTGGCAACTACACACAATTTAGAATTTTAGAAAAAAGCAAACAAAGTTATGCCTCGGTAAGTTCAGATATTACCACCCATTCAATACCTGTGAAAGAAGTAGTATCCAAAGCAGCTCCTGAAAAAAAAGTAGCAGACAAGCCTGCTTCGGAGAAAATGACCTATAAAGAAAAGTTGGAATTGGAAACACTTACTAAGTCGATGCCAGCATTAGAAAAGAAAAAGGAAGCCTTGATAGCCAAATTGAATGAACCCAATTTAGATTATAGTCTAATAACATCTATTAGTGAAGAATTGTCAAGTATCAATCAGGCTGTAGAGACAGCTGAAATTAGATGGCTTGAACTAAGTGAGAAAACGGTTTAGCACCCAAAAAATGAGGCCTAAGTATTTAAAAAATGAGGCCTAAGTATTCTAGAATCTATTTGTAATAGCAATAATTTGTATATGAATTAAAACTTATATACATGAAACCAATTGAAAGGATCAGTCTCTATTTACAATTCAAAAACATTTCGCCTCATTCATTTGAGAAAAAGATTGGCTTGTCTAATGGCTATTTTTCTAAACAATTAAGAAACCTAGGTTCTGTAGGTTCTGATATTTTAATTAAAATTGACGAGCACTATAGCGATCTAAATATTTTATGGGTGCTTAATGGGCAAGGCCAAATGATTTCAACGAATGATGATTTATCAAATACAGGTCAGTCTATGCAGGTTGATGAATATTTAAATAAATATGAAGTTGAAAACAAAAAAATAAAAAACCTCGAACAAGATGTAGAGAAGTTGCAAGTAGTGATTAAGGATAAGGATAAAATTATTTCCTTGTATGAAGTAATAGCAAACAATAAGAACAATTTTACACAAGAAGGATACGAGCAGCAGCAAACTTCTTTTGGGACCTAATAGCATTCATTAAAAAAGGAGCCACTTTTTAGTAGCTCCTTTTTATTATCTATAACTTTTTATTTTTCTTTTCATCGATTAGACTATTCGGCATAAGAAGCAACGGGTTCGCAAGTACAAATAAGATTACGATCACCGTGCGTATTATTTACTCTTGCCACAGTTGGCCAGAATTTATTTTGTTGAACATAATATAATGGGAAGGCAGCTTCTTGTCTGGTATAAGCATGATTCCATTCATTGGCACAAATTACCTTCTGCGTATGAGGTGCATTTTTTAAAGGGTTGTCTACTTTATCAGAAACCCCCTTTTCAATAGCGGTAATTTCATCATGAATTGATAACAAGGCGTCGCAGAAGCGATCTAGCTCTGCTTTGTCCTCACTCTCTGTAGGTTCAATCATAATGGTACCTGCTACTGGAAAGCTCATGGTAGGTGCATGAAAGCCATAATCAATCAAACGCTTGGCTACATCTTCTGCTTCAATACCCGCGCTTGCTTTAAAGGGCCTAAGGTCAATGATAAATTCATGCGCACAGGTTCCATTTTTTCCTGCATATAAAATGGTGTAATTTTTTTCTAAACGCGATTTCATATAGTTCGCATTTAAAATAGCATAAGCAGTAGCTAATTGTAAACCAGTAGCGCCTAACATTTTAATATAGGCGTAACTAATTAATAAAATACTAGCCGATCCCATAG
>CAINFN010000159.1 GCA_903848125.1 uncultured Bacteroidota bacterium | reverse complement strand
GTCATTAAAATAAGCAGGTACGGTAATAACGGCTTTGGTAACAGGTGTCTTTAAAATATGTTCGGCACGTTTTTTTAATTCGGCTAATATAAAAGAGGATAAATCTATAGGAGAATAAAAAGTATTTCCAACTTGTACCTTCACCAAGCTATCTCTATTGTCATCAATAATTTTATACGCAAAAAAATCCTGATGCGTTCTAATATCATTATGACTTTTGCCCATTAATCGCTTCGCACTAAAAATCGTGTTTTGAGGATCTGTTTCTAAGTAAGGTTTTGCATTCATTCCTACTTCTGCATTGCCATAGGCATCAAAGTGCACCACACTTGGCACAATACTACTGCCGTCAAATTCTTTTAATGCAGTGGGTACTTTTGTATCAGGATGAATAATGGCCACTAAACTATTTGTGGTACCTAAATCAATTCCAACAATAATTTCTGCTTGTTGTAAACTACCTGTTGCAATATTGATTCCAATTTTAGCCATTTAAAAAATTTTACAAATGTACATTGCTACTTAAATTAAAACTTATGATTTGAGGAAAGATTTACAACCACATTCATCAAAGCGCTTTTGAAGCATACACAAGTTTGGTCTTTGAAAAAGTATCATGCCATGGTTGTCCGTTCCAAGCCAACCCAAACATTGAAATAATGGTGCTGTGGATAGTGGCTCTTATTAAAAATTGGAAAATAGTAGGACGGCCCCCTTTTTCAGCAACCACTTTTGTACCGGTGAACCATTTGGCAGGGGTTCTTAAAAAAATCAACTCAAATAAAAATACATAAGCCCACATGGTAGCAAAAAAGAAGGCACCATATTGAATGGGTGTATAATTCCAGTACATCACATGAAAATTCCACCATCCGTATATCGAATAAGCTATAAAAGCAATCAAAATGGTATCTACTAAAAAGTGTAAAATTCTGGTTCCGTCACCAATTGTGGGTGTTGTTGGGTTCATGATGCGAAATTATTGCATTTTAGTAGTTAAATTTGCCTAAAGTATTTAGAATATGACATTAATACAAGAACTACGCTGGAGGGGAATGATTCAAGACATTATGCCGGGAACGGAAGAATTGTTTGAAAAAGAACAAGTGTCTGGCTATATCGGCTTTGACCCTACTTCAGATAGTTTACATATTGGCAGCCTTGTGCCCATTTTATTATTAATGCATTTACAAAGAGCAGGCCACAAACCTGTTGCTTTAGTAGGTGGTGCTACGGGTATGGTGGGCGACCCTAGTGGAAAAAGCGAAGAGCGTAATTTATTAAGTGAAGAAACTTTGCAATTTAATTTAGCGGGTGTACAAAAACAATTAGCTCAATTTTTAAAATTTGATGCCAATCTACCTAATCCCGCTGAAATGGTGAATAACTATGATTGGTTTAAAAATTTTACTTTTTTAGATTTTATTAGAGATGTGGGAAAGCATATCACTGTCAACTACATGATGGCAAAGGACAGCGTGAAAAAAAGAATTGAAGGGGATACTGGAATGAGTTTTACTGAATTCACTTACCAATTAGTACAGGGTTATGATTTTTATTGGTTGTATAAAAATAAAAATTGCAAAGTGCAAATGGGCGGAAGTGATCAATGGGGCAACATCACTACTGGCACTGAATTAATAAGAAGAAAATTAGGTGGAGAAGCCTATGCATTTACTTGTCCTTTAATTACCAAAGCGGATGGTGGCAAATTTGGTAAAACAGAAAAAGGAAATATTTGGTTAGATGCTACGAAAACATCTCCTTATCAATTTTATCAGTTCTGGTTAAACGCAAGCGATGAAGATGCTAAAAAATGGATTAAGATTTTCACGCTTTTGCCTTTTGCTACGATTGATCAATTAATAGCAGACCATGAGCTAGCTCCTCAAGAAAGAATTTTACAAAAAAACTTAGCAGCTGAATTAACTAAACTTGTTCATAGTGAAGAAGATTTAACTTTTGCGATTCGTGCTACTGAAATATTATTTGGCAATGCTACAACCGAAGTTTTACAAGCATTGAATGAGGCACAATTATTACAAGTGATGGAAGGCGTTCCTACCGTGAATGTAACACTGGCTCAGTTGAAGGAAGGCTATGACCTAGTAAGCTTATTAGCCGATACAAAAATATTCCCAAGCAAAGGAGAAGCACGTAAAATGTGGCAAAGCGGTGGCATTGGTATCAACAAAGAAAAAGTTGGCGCCGATTTTACCAATGTAACCACTGCTCATTTATTGCAGGGGAAATACATCCTCTTACAAAAAGGAAAAAAGAATTATTATTTAGTAATAGCCGGTTAATTGGCGCTTTTTAATTTAAGCCGTTCCTACCCATAAAAAAAGCAGCAAATGTAAACTTGCTGCTTTTTTATGATACCTATTTTTTTTATTGCAATACCTTCCACATTTCTTCCGCCACAAGTTCATTGCCTTTTGCATTTAGGTGCACCCCATCTGAAGTTAAAATACCTTTGTATAAATTAGTAGGATTGTTGGCCAAACTATATTGATGGAAAATAGTTCTAAGATCAACTAGTCCTAAATTATTTTCTCTTACATAGTTTCTTAACCAACTACTATAGCCATTTAAATCTCCATCTTGTGGATTGGAATAATCGTTTCTCTCCCCTATGGCGGCTGGCGTAACAATAATTACTTTAGCCCCATTTTGTTGAATCTTTTTTACCACGGCATCATAAAAACGGCCGAACTTATCAAAATCTGTACCGGTACCTGAGCTAGCTTTATGCCAAACGTCATTTACCCCCACATAAACCACCACCACATCCGGCTTTTTTTCAAGCACGTCCTTTTCTATTCTTAGGTATAAATCATAGATTTTATTTCCGCCAATACCTGATCCATTTAATTCAAACTTTTCAGCCAACCCTTTATCATTAATCATATTCTGTAAAACATCAATATATCCACCTTTTTGAACCCCCGCTTCGGTGATAGAGTCGCCAAAAAAGACAATTTTCTTTTTTTTCTCCCCTCTAAAGGACATCATAAACAAACATGCAATAAAAACCGTGACTAGTGTTAATTTAATACCCATGACATTCGTTTTAAGTTAAAAATAAATTGAAAGGTTAAGTTAAGCCAATTTCATAATAATGTCCTGAATTGGTATTATTATTTGGAAAATTTTGCCGCGAACCCTATTTTTGCACTCCATTCTAAGAATGGCATAGGATTGCCTGATAGTATAATGGTAGTACGACTGTTTTTGGTGCAGTTTGTCTTGGTTCGAATCCAGGTCGGGCAACCAACTTTAACTAACAACTCATTGATTTTC
>CAINFN010000158.1 GCA_903848125.1 uncultured Bacteroidota bacterium | reverse complement strand
GGCATTTCCATATTGAATTTTAGTCCTAGGTAATTTCACGCCCAGTCCGGCACTGAATCCATTGAACCAATTTTGTTGATTTTGTACATTCAAATCAAAACGACGGATAAAATTATAGCCAAAATCAAGTTCCACCTGGTTCCCTACATAAGCCTCTCCCCCTAAAACTAAATGATTGAATAAGTTTTGCATACTAGCTGGTTCATTGTATCCTTCCTGATGGGCAAAGTTGGCATCATAATAAACATTGTTCCAAACGGACATTCTTTGAGCAGTAATTGAAAATTGAATAGGTGCTTTTTCTAATTTGATAGACCACCCAATTATTAAATTAAAGGGCAATACCTCTTCAACAGTATAAGTTTTTATTTGACTTCCGATATTGGTTAACAAAATACTACCCTGATTCAATTCATTGGTTGAAGTATAACGCAAAGCAATATCCAATGCCATACCATTAGACTTGTAAACCCCATAATTAGATTGTATCCATTTTAAAGTAGTACCCAATTGAACATTTCTAATATAATTGTTTGATAGAGAAATTTGAGCACTGTAATCGTTGGGTCTAAAATTACCTAATTCATTACCCGCTGCATCCGTCATCTTAATGGTGCCGTAGTCCATATAATGCACCCCCCATCCAATCATCCAATTTTTTTTATCCCATAAGTTGGCTCCACTAAAATCATATTGTTGAATGTTAGCATAATAAGGCCTGATACTTAAATGCAAGTCTCCATCCATGCTGGCATTTAACAATGAAGGATTAAACATCGCTAAGCCAAGATCATTACCAATTGAACTAATGTTTATTCCGCCCAGTGCAGATGCTTTAGCACTGTAGGGCAGGGTGAGGAAATTATAAGTTGAATTGCCCCCAGTATTTTGAGCCAATAAATGAAAGGAAGAAAAAAATAAAGCAATAATAAAAACCCCTTGCTTTAGCATGAAATGTTGTTTCATAAAACAAAGCTAGGGATTTAGCCCACTAAAGCCAAATCAAGCACCTGTTGCATGTTTTTAACGTAATGGAAAGTAAGTCCTTTGATAAAAGCATGGTCAATTTCGTTGATGTCTTTTTCATTTTGCCAACATAAAATAATTTCTTTCATGCCAGCTCTTTTTGCAGCTAATATTTTTTCCTTGATGCCTCCTACTGGTAATACTTGACCACGCAAAGTTATTTCGCCTGTCATGGCCAAATAGGGCTTTACTTTTTTACCAGTAAATGCCGAAGTGAGTGCAGTAAGCATAGTAATACCAGCACTTGGACCATCCTTAGGCACCGCTCCTTCAGGAACGTGAATATGAATTGACTTTGTAGTAAATAAACTAGGATCTACTCCTATTTTTTTTGCATTGGCTTGTAAATAAGTAAAAGCAGTATCTGCACTTTCTTTCATCACATTCCCTAAATTACCTGTAAGCTTCATGCCTCCTTTACCTTCTGCTAATAATACTTCAATAAATAAAATATCACCCCCTACATAAGTCCAGGCTAAACCAACCGCCACTCCGGGCATATTGACTGTTTTGTAAATTTCATTACTGTATTTAGCTTGTCCTAAAATTTTATGTAAATCGGTTTTTGTTACAGTGGGTTTCACTTTATGTTTGTAAGCCAATTCCTTAGCTTGATAACGCATAATAGAAGCCAATTGACGATCTAGTTCACGTACCCCACTTTCTCTAGTATAATCTTCAATCACTTTTTCTAATACATTATCCAGCACTTTGAAATTTATTTTATCCAATCCATGTGCTGATTTCTGTTTAGGAAGTAAATGTCTTTTTGCAATTTCTACTTTTTCCTCCACCGCATACCCACTTAAGTCAATAATTTCTAAACGATCTCTGAGTGCAGGTTGAATACGACTAATGTCATTGGCTGTGGCAATAAATAAGGTCTTACTTAAATCATATTCTGATTCTAAATAATTATCATAAAAACTATGATTCTGCTCTGGATCTAATACTTCTAATAAAGCCGAAGAAGGATCACCTCTATGATCACTTCCAATTTTATCAATCTCATCCAAAATCATTACCGGATTGGATGTTTTAATTTTTCTTAAACTTTGGATAATTCTACCCGGCATGGCGCCTATATAGGTTTTACGATGACCTCTTATTTCACTTTCATCGTGCAAACCTCCTAAACTAACTCTAATATATTTACGACCAATAGCATGTGCAATAGATTTACCTAAAGATGTTTTACCAATACCTGGAGGGCCTAAAAAACAAAGGATAGGACTTTTCATATCCCCTTTAATTTTAAGTACCGCTAAATATTCTAAAATTCTATTTTTAATCTTTCCCATTCCATAATGATCCGCGTCTAAAACTCTTTTAGCATTTTTTAAATCATAATTATCCGAGGTATACTCTTCCCAAGGAAGGTCAAGTAATAGGTCCAGGTGATTGTATACCACAGAATAATCGGGGGTACTTGGATGCATCCTTTCCAATTTCTCCAACCCATTTTGAAATAATTTTTTAGCAGCCTCTGGCCACTTCTTCCCTTCTGCCTTCTTTTTCATTTCTGCTAATTCACGCTCATTGGGGTCTCCGCCTAATTCATCTTTAATACTTTTTAATTGTTGTTGTAAAAAGTAATCACGTTGTTGCTTATCAATTTCGGTACGTGTTTTATTGGCTACTTTATTTTTTAATTCTACAAATTGTAGTTCTTGTTGTAAGAATTGAATTAATTTTTCGGCTCTTAATTTAATCTGATTTTGTTCAAGCAACCCTTGCTTGTCATTCACTTCAACATTTAAGTTGCTACTTACAAAGTTGATTAAGAAAATAGGATTTTCAATATTCTTCAAAATCATTGCTGCCTCCGAAGGGAAATTAGGAGACAACTGTATAATTTGAGTGGCTAAGTCTTTTATATTAGACAAGTAGGCTTGAAAATGCTGATCCTCTTTTCCTAACTTTTCTTCGGCCAATACTTTTACACTGGCTTTAAAAAAAGGATCTTCTTCCTTCATTTCTAAAAGCTCAAATCTTTTTTTACCTTGAATAATAATAGTAGTACCCCCGTCTTGCATTTTAATCATTTTAATGATTTTTGCAACGGTTCCTATAGCACATAAATCGGCAGGCGTAGGATCTTCAATATTGCCATCCTTTTGGGAAACAACGCCTATTAATTTATCCTTGGCATAGGCTGCTTTTACAGCTTGTATGCTTTTATCTCTCCCCACCGTAATAGGAATAACTACCCCAGGAAACAATACCGTATTGCGCAAAGGCAAAATGGGCAATAATTCATCAATGACCATTTCAGGCTCATTTTCTTCCTCTTGTTCATTAAATGAAAATAAAGGTATAAACTCGTTCTCTTCCTCCCCCTTAAATAAAAATGTCTTATCCACTAGTTGTATTTTAAAATATAGTCAAAATGGCATAACCCCCTCAAGAAACTGTTAATGGGACTTATCTACCTACTTAAGGCAATATTGATGCCAAAAAAAATCCTCCCCGAAAAATCGAGGAGGAGCTTCTTGCAAGAAGTTATATTTCTATGACTTCTTAAATTACTTTGCTTTAGCAGCAGTATCAACCGCTTTAGCAGCAGTATCAACAGTAACAGCTTTTGCAGTGTCAACCGCTTTAACAGCAGTATCAGTTTTTGCTTCAGTAGAAGCACCACCACAAGCAGCTAATGCAGCGATAGCGAAAATTGCGAATACTTTTTTCATTTTGTTTTGTTTAAAGTTTGATATCAAATTACGAGAGCGAAGATATCCAATAAGGATAAAAACGCCAAATTT
>CAINFN010000157.1 GCA_903848125.1 uncultured Bacteroidota bacterium | reverse complement strand
TTACCTGTAAAATCGGGCTGAATGGGCAATTCCCTACTGGGCTTGCGATCCACTAGTACACAAAGGCTTACTTTAGAGGGTCTTCCAAAAGACAATAAAGCGTCTAAAGCGGCTCTAATGGTTCTACCCGTAAACAATACATCATCTATTAAAATGACTGTTTTGCCCTCGATACTAAAGGGTAAATCGGTGGCGGTGGCCAAGTGTAATTCCCTTCTAATATCGTCTCTATAAAAGGTAATATCTAATTTTCCATACTGTACGTGATCGGCAGGAAGTTCTTTGTGTAAGGCGGCAACTATACGATCACTTAGGAAAATACCCCTTGGTTGTAATCCAACAATAACCGCATTGGTTAAACCTGGGTAAGTTTCTAAAATTTGATGTGCCAACCTTTTGATAATACTTGGCAATTGTTGCTCACTAATAAGCGTCATTCCTTAAAATTTTAATAAAATTACACCCTTTTCTTGAATTATATATAGGCGTTAAACCAATCCCTTTGTATTTTGCACCCATGGTGGGGATTCAACAACTTAAATTAGTCCAATTTAGGAATTATGTTCAAACTAATTTTGAATTTACTGACCGAATTGTGGGTATCGTTGGAAGCAATGGAACTGGGAAGACCAACTTATTAGATGCGCTTTATTACCTTTCTTTTACCAAAAGTTATTTTAATCGACCAGATGCACAAAATGTTCATCATGCTTATGAGGGATTAAGAATTGAAGGAACCTATTCAATTAACAAACAAACCACTGCAATTACTTGTATTATCAGAGAAACTTTAAAAAAGGAATTTTATTTTGACGAGGAATTGTATACTAAGCTATCACAACATATAGGCAAAATACCTTGTGTGATGATTGCTCCAGATGACGTTCAAATTATTACTGGATCGAGCGAAGAAAGAAGAAAATTAATGGACAGCTTGCTTTGTCAAATTTTTCCAGATTATTTAAAATATCTAATTCAATACAATAAAGTTTTATTACAAAGAAATAGTCTTTTAAAAAATGCAGCCGAAACGGGTGCGATAGATAGTTTATTGGTAGCTACTTTAAATGGGCAGTTGATTGAAAATGGGATGCCTATTTATGCGTATAGAAAAAAATTAATGGCTGAATTATTGCCTGAGATAATAAAATTGTATAACCATTTGGCTCAAAAAAATGATCAGATTCACATTCAATATCAAAGTAAGTTGGATGAAGATAGTTTTGATAATTTACTACAACAATCTTTTTCAAAAGACAAAGCCATTCAAAGAACCAGTGCAGGCATTCACAAAGACGACTTAGTCATCACCATACAAGGGCAATCCTTTAAACAAGAAGCTTCGCAAGGGCAAAGAAAAAGTTTATTGTTTGCTTTACGATTTGCTGAATGGGAGTGCATTAAAAAAAGTAAAGGCTTCTCTCCTATCTTATTAATGGATGATATTTTTGAAAAATTAGATGAGCAAAGAATGATTCAATTGTTAGATTGGGTGAGTCATTCCACAGATGGTCAAGTTTTTATTACAGACACACATAAAGATAGGATGGCTGATTTATTAGGAAAATATTTATCTAGTTATCAGTTAATAGAGTTATAATATATTGTAAATTGCCCTTATGGCTACATTTAAAATTGGAGATGCATTAAAGCAGTTTGTTCAAGGAAGCAGATTAAAAAATGGTATTCAATCTGCACAAATTGAAGCCGTTTGGTTAGAAATTATGGGTGTAACCATTTCTAAGTATACTGATAAAATATACATCTTTAATCAAAAGCTTTTTATAGAAACAAGTGTGGGGCCTCTAAAAAATGAATTGGGCTTTCAAAAAATACAAATAATAGAAAGAGTAAATGAAAAGATGGGCGCCAACACCATCAGCGAAGTGATTATTAAATAATCTTTTTTTATTTTTCTAAGTAAGCCTGGTAACTTTTCTTCTGCATTATTTCAGCACCATTCATGATAAAAATGGAAGGCCATATAC
>CAINFN010000156.1 GCA_903848125.1 uncultured Bacteroidota bacterium | reverse complement strand
GTATTGGACAAATTATTTTTAAACCAGATGCAAATTCATCATTGACTGTTTGTTGGCCACAAACATTAGTTAATTCATCTGAAGAAAAAATACCAAATGAATCCGTTAATAATAAAATATACTATCCTGAAATTAATTTTCCAGCAATAGCATTTTTAAATGATCAAGAACCACATCATAATTATATTAAAATAAGCAATGATCATTTTAATCTAGAAGAAATTATGAATGATGTATATAATAATTTAACTATCTATTATAATGCAAATTTTGGAAAATATCTTTGTCTATACACTACTTCAGAAAAATCCAAAGAAATAGATGAATTTTGTTTAAACCATAATTTATCAAAATGGTATTATTTTTCGCACGGACTAATTGCTTTAGATTGGTTTAAAGATTTTAAGTATTTTCCTGTGATTAAACACAATAAGTTTGATAAAGTATTTATTACTTTTAACAACCTAACATCAAATAATAGATCCTATCGATTGAATTTAGTTGCATCAATCATAGAAAAAGGATTAAAAAATTATGGTTATATTTCGCTAGGCGCAACAAAAGATACTCTGACTAATGAAATTTTTAAAAATACGCATAGTCAATTAAGCACAGATGCTAAAACTAAAATTTATAAAAATTTGTACAATATTGAACTACCATTGTCCATTGATACTAATGAAATACACGGTGCTCTAAGTGCTGGCGGAAATTTTGAAGATTTACAATTATATCAAAAAGGGTTATGGCATATAGTAACAGAAACAATATTTTATGAAGATAAATTACATTTAACAGAAAAAATCTTTAAACCTATTGTAGCACGTAGACCGTTTATACTAGTAGGTGCCCCGGGAAATTTAGCATATTTACAAAGTTATGGATTTAAAACATTTAGTAATTATATTGATGAAAGTTACGATTTAGAAATTAATCCTGACAAAAGAATACACAAAATAACCACAGAACTTGAAAAATTAACACAGCTATCACCAAATCAATTAAAAGATATGTATCAAGATATGCAAGAAATATTGGAATATAATTTCAACTGGTTTTATAATGATTTTAAACATCTTGTAGTAGATGAGATGTTACGAAATTTTAAAGCCAATATATTAGTACATAATCAATATCAACTAATTCCATCAAAATTACCAATAGAAAACATAAATTTCATTGAGGTTGCAAAACGATTAACTAGCTAAATACTTGTACAATAGAACAGCATAAGCTGTCGGTTTTCAAGGAGCTAGTATGGGTGAGATCTTTAAGATCATCAGTGACCTGGGTATGCCAGTAGCGGCAGCATTAGGCGGTGGTTATTTCGTTTATTTAACAATCAAATTATTACTTCAAGGCGTGTTAGGCTCTATTAAGGGCATGGCAGGCATCATTACTGCTCTAGATAATAGAGTTAAAACCATGAATCATGACGTTATTCGCATTGATACGGTTGTATCTAATGCACTAGGCCTACGTCCAGACGTAGATCGCATCAGTCGTGCAGATGGTAAGTCAGATGCAAGGAGAGACTGATATGGCAAACTATGATTTAGAAGATGCAGTTATGATGTTGCACAATATTGCTCGTACTGTTGAACGTGAAATAGGGTTTGGCACGTTAGCGCAAGATGTAAGAAAAAGTGCCGACGTTTTAAATGAGTTAATCAGGCCAATCAAAGTAGTAGAGACAAAATGAAATACTACGACTACGAATGGGATCTAGAGCCCAACAGAATCCTATTAGACGAAGAGCTAAATGTAGATAAGCTAGGTTGGAAAGCCGGCGACTATTTTAAAGTTGCCAATGTTGATGGTCGTGCTATGCTGGTTAAGGTGGATCCTTTAGAAAAATTTTTAAGAGACGGAGTTGATAATGAAAAAGCATAATCCATATAAATTACCACTTAAACAAATTTGGACAGACATGGATTTGGCCAAATTTGCCTTGATAGCATTTATAGCAGGCATTGTTGTAGGGTGGATACTAT
>CAINFN010000155.1 GCA_903848125.1 uncultured Bacteroidota bacterium | reverse complement strand
TACTATTATTTATTTAATTTTTTTTGCTGATCAATTAAAAAAGCCCTGATGCAATATCAGGGCTTTTTTTGTGCTTATATCTTTATAACTAAATGAACACTACAAATTAAACAATCCCTTATTAATTAACTGCAGGGTCTTTACTTTATGCTCGCTTGGGATAAGTAATGAAATATTAGGATGACTTCCGCCATAACTTACCATGGTCACGGGTACTTCATCAATGGCATCAAATAATTTTTTAAGTACCGAAGCTGTTTGTGCAATTTCATTTCCAACTATAGAAACGATAGTTTGATCTTTTTCTACTTCTACAGAAGCGATGATGCTTAGCTCAGCAATAATTTCTTCCAAATGTATATCGGTATCAATGGTAACCGAAACGGCTACCTCGGAAGTAGTAATCATATCGATGGAAGTTTTGTACTTTTCAAAAACTTCAAATATTTTTCTTAAAAATCCATAAGCCAATAACATTCTGCTACTTTTTATTTTTACAGCAATGATATTGTCTTTAGCTGCCACCGCTTTCACTCCAACACTACCTGCTTCTTTTCTAATCACAGTTCCCGCAGCAGAAGGTTGCATGGTATTTAATAACTTAACTGGAATATTTTGTTGTTGTGCAGGCCAAATACAAGTTGGATGTAAAATTTTTGCGCCAAAATAAGCTAGCTCAGCGGCCTCGTCAAAACTTAATTGTTCAATCGCCATTGTTTTATCCACTACTCTCGGATCATTATTGTGCATGCCATCAATATCGGTCCATATTTCACATACACTAGCATGAACAGCTGCTGCGATTAGCGAAGCCGTATAATCACTGCCCCCTCTTTTTAAATTATCCACTTCCCCTTTTGCATTTCTACAAATATAACCCTGCGTAATAAATAATTTTTTTGTTGGATGTGCTGCTAAAACTACTTTTAATTTTTCCGAAATGACATGCAAATCTGGTTCATCATTCACATCTAATTGCATAAAATCTAATGCCGGTAATAAAACGTGGTCTATTTTTTCTTGTTCAAGATATAAAGAAAAAAGTTTAGTACTCATTAACTCACCTTGTGCTAATATATCTTTATTCAATGCATCACTTAAAGAAATTTTTTGAGTGATTCTTAAAAAATCAAAATGTTCGTTGATGATTTCATTTGCTTTGGCACGAAGCGCCTCTCCCGAAAGCAACTCTAAAATAAAATCTCGATATTGTTTATCAAGTAAATCTATTTTTTCAATTGCCTCTTTTTTATTTGCAGAAGCTAAACTTTTGCTTATCTCAACTAGTGCATTTGTGGTGCCACTTAAAGCACTTAACACAACCATAGTGGCTTCCTGATCTCTCGTAATTAATTGAGATACTTGATGCATGCGCTCAGGCTTGCCTACACTGGTTCCACCAAACTTCATTATTTTCATTGCATTCTTTTTTCGAGGCTTAAAGGTAAACAGCACCTGGTATAATAATGCATAAAATGGCCCTTATTTTATAAAACAAATAAGGACCATTTAAATTAATTATAAACTTCAGTTAGTCTATCTATTGGGCTAAAATATTAAAATGGTAAATCATCTACTGGACCCTCATCATTTCCAGAAGCGGACCCCCCATTTGGACTATAACTATTGCCAGTATTTCCATCAGATGAATTTCCTGCATTGTCTGCTGAGCCACCCCCGGTTCCTGAAGGTTTAGCACCCAATAATTGTACCGAAACAATTCTTAAAGTTAAGGAAGCACCATTTCTTCCATCGGCAGTGGTATAAGATCTAACATCTGGTGTACCTTCTACATATACTTGCGTACCCTTTTTTAAATAAGGGGCTACTGCGGTACGATCTGTCCAGTAAGAACAATCTACCCAGGTGGTTCTATCTTTTTGATTGCCTTGCGCATCTTTATAACGCTCTGTGTGCGCCACGTTAAAATTAATCACCGTTTTACCATTTACATTGTTGACAACGGCGTCCTTTCCTAAATTTCCGATTACTTGTAGTTTGATCATTTTCTGTGTTTTTGTCGTTATATATTATCGTTCTGTAAAAGTGAAGATAGTATTTTTTAGAATTTTGAACTGAAAACACAAGCCCATTTTATGAACATTCTGCCATTTAATAAAGATGAATTACTTTTGTGCTAAGCCAACTTTTAACTGGCCAAGCACTATGAGTAAGAAAGGTAAGGTTTTAGTCGCTATGAGCGGCGGTATTGATAGCACAGTGGCAGCTTTGATGCTCCACAACGAAGGCTACGAAGTAATCGGCATCACCATGAAAACATGGGATTATGCCACCAGCAATGCCAATGGAAAAGAAACAGGTTGTTGCAATATAGACTCCTTTAACGATGCTCGTTTGGCAGCCGTAAACAATGGTTTCCCACATTATATTTTAGACATAAGAGATGAGTTTGGCGATTTTGTTATTGAAAACTTCGTGGAAGAATATTTAGCAGGCCGTACCCCCAACCCTTGTGTGATGTGCAATACCCATATTAAATGGAGAGCCTTATTAAAAAGAGCAGATGCATTGGGTTGCGATTTTATTGCTACCGGACATTATGCAAAAGTGCGTCAACACACCAATGGACGTTATGTGATTTCAAAAGGATTAGACAATACCAAGGATCAGAGCTATGTTTTATGGGGTGTGGACCAAGATTTATTAAGCAGAACTATTTTGCCCTTAGGAGGCATGCATAAAAAAGACATTAAACAAATGGCCATTGATATGGGCT